>CAMZEA010000003.1 GCA_947305655.1 uncultured Candidatus Saccharibacteria bacterium
AGATCATTAAAGAACTTGCTGACCGATTCTTCCTTAAGATATTTGCGCTTCTTACCGCGCGAAATCTTCCTTACGATGCCATTCACGAACTTCGAAGCCTTATCCGAAAGCCAGTCAATGTTTTTCTGTCTACGAACGATTAGCCAGACCGTCACGATTACTGTCTGAATACCAAGCGCGACCACTGCCGCAAGGAGCAAAATCCAATGCTTACCGGCAAGCACGCAGCCAGCGATTAGGACAACCTCAATCGCGATAAAAGTCTGAATCGTATTCGCAAGCGCGCAAATCGCATAGCGCAAAATATGGACAAAGCTAATCTGACCCGCCGTAATCCCCATATCTTTTAGGCGCCAGATCAAATAGCCCAAGCCACTCGCGCCGCCACTCGGCAGAGCGTGGTTCACAAAGTTAATCTCGAGCGAAATGCGCGTCAACTTCGCCTGCGTCATCTTAAAATCTTTGCGCTGCTTAAGGAATGCAAAGTAAATCTGCCCCGCTGCGTAATACATCAAGACCTGCTCAGGAATAAGAATCAAAAGAATCCAAGGGTTGAGGTGCTGGAAGGAATAAACGAGAGCATCCCACATCGGCATCGTCTCGCCGTTAAGCTCTACCTCCCCAGAGAAAGCCTGCCACGCAATAAACGCCACAAGAAGCAACGTAATAACACTCAAAATCCTCTTTATCATAGTCTCTTTAGTATATCATTTTTAGGGAAAATTCGGTATAATTTAAGTATATGCAGTATCTTGTTGTGCTCGGTCGCGAAGCAAAAATCTCCCTCGCCGAACTAGAGGCGCTTTTTTCATCTAGCAAAGTTAAGCAAATCGCACTAAACCTCGCACTCGTTACTGCTAAATTCGTCGATATCAATCGCCTCGGCGGCGCGCTCAAGGTCGCGAAAGTCCTCGACGAATCCCCTACCGATTATCTAAGCAAACTCCCCGAAGGTAAAATCACCCTCGGCGTCTCAGATTATTCCGCAAAAGCCAACCAAAAGTCCGCTTGGGCGCTCGCACTCAAATATAAAGGGCTCTTGAAGCGCCACGGTCGGAATGTCCGCCTCATTCCGGGCAAATCCGCTACCATCTCTAGCGCCACCGCCCACCACAATCAGCTCGGCGAGAAGCTTAATCACATCGAAATAATTAAGTTCGGCGATGCCTTCGCCACTTCTATCGGCACCCAGAACATCACCGCCTACGCCAAACGCGACCAGGCCCGCCCTGCCCGCGACGCCTTCGTCGGTATGCTTCCACCGAAGCTCGCCCAAATTCTCATTAACCTCGCCACTCAGGGCGCCAAAGATGGTCGTCTCCTAGATCCGTTCTGCGGCACCGGCGTCGTTCTCCAAGAAGCCTCGCTTATGGGCTACAGCATCTACGGCACCGACCTCTCTGAAAAGATGATCGACTATTCTGAGCGCAACCTCAAGTGGCTCGCCGGCCGCTACTCGAACATCGAAGCAAAACCCCAGCTCGAAGTCGGCGACGCGACCACTCACCAGTGGAAGCCAGCCCCAGATTTTGTCGCGAGCGAGATTTACCTCGGTCATCCTATGTCTCAACCACCAGCCGAGATTAAATTCCGCACCGAAAAAGAGTCTTCCGAAGCCCTACTTACCGCCTTTCTGAAGAATCTCGGCGACCAAATCGCCTCTGGAACGACCGTCGCTCTCGCAATTCCGGCCTGGCTCCGCCCAAACGGCAAATATTCCGGTCTCGATATTCTTGACAGATTAGACAATCTTGGGTATAATCTTATGCAGTATCGATTCGCGTCTTTCGATGACCTCTTGTATTATCGAGAGGGCCAAATCGTTGCGCGTCAAATAATAGTATTAAGGAAAAAGTAAAGTATGTCACATGTCAAAGCTGGTGGTACCAGTAAAAACATCCACAACAATGCTGGCCAACGCCTCGGCGTCAAGCGCTTTGGTGGCCAAACCGTCAAGACTGGCGAAGTTCTCGTCCGCCAAACCGGTGCAACCAAGCTCGCTGGCCCTGGCACTTTCATGAGCCGCAACTTCACTATCCACGCAGCCATCGACGGCAAGGTCGTCTTCGTGAAGACCAAGAAGAGCCACTTCTCTGGCAAGACCGTTCGCCGCACCCGCGTCGAAGTTCACGCAAAGTAAGCATTACAAAAATATCTCCCATTACAGGGAGATATTTTTTGAGCATTTAAAAAGGACCTACCATAACGGTAGGCCCTCTCGGAGTCAGACAATCTTTGTAATTACGCGAATGTCGCCAGACACGTAATATTCAAACGATATGGACTCCCCCTTATTTAGGAGTATCTGACGCTCATCTACTGTAATTGCCGAACGATAAAGCTCGCCATTAATAACGTAGTAGAATTGCGTCGTTCCGTTCAGTTCGGCGGTATAGATTTCGGAAATCTTACCAGACCCGGTCTGGACATCGCCAACCGGAACAGTCGTAACCGTTCCAGTCATTTCAGGCTCTTCAGTCCCCGTCAGCTTCGCCTGATACTTAGCAATCGCCTTCGGCAATGTTTCAGCCTCAACTGCGATCGAGTAGTTATACATGCTGCAAATTGCGTAAGACTGAACTAATCCAGCTTTGCCCTTCAGACACATGAGATAACTCGGCTCACCGGCAATGTTGACTGGTAGCGGGAATGTAGCTTGGAAGCCCTTTTCCTGCACCAGCTGCTCTACGGCGCCCTGCGCAGAAGATTCTTCTGCGCCAACCAGATTGTACTGCGTCATCTTACCCGTAGAAGTATCGATGACCAACCAACCAAGGTTAGACTCTGCTTTGTTTGCTGCAGTAAGGCCAGTGTAAAAACATATCTCGCCATCCTTATCGACGATGGACGAATAGCCATAAAAATGCGCAAACTTCTTCGCTTCACTGTCGCCACCAGAATTAGACTCTGCTTGCTGCCTTGTATTACGATGGAAGTATGACGTTCTAAGAACATTTGCCTGTCCAAACGTATTGTTCAAGTAGCCATTACCATAGCCGTAGTGCCAGTAGGCCACGTCCATGAGATAATCCAGTGAATAGATGTGATCTATCCATTCCGGAGCATTCTCGACAGCATATTCTTCAGACGCACCAGTCTGAGCATTCGTCAGAATGAAGCTGTTAACCACTTTGCCTCCAAAGAGACCTGCCGTCGGAGTCATGACGCCGGTGACCCAATAAGGAGTACCTTCTTCATCAATCTCCATAAAGCTGCGGTCGAAGATGTAGCTAGGATACTGATTTCTCAGATGCCTACGGAGATCCTTGCTCCAGTACGCGTTCGGAGTATAGATAATTGGTTGCTCAAGTGTGACCAAAATAGCCTCTTGAGTCACAATACCATTCTCTGGCGTGACCGGAACGAGCACATAACCAGGCACACCATCATACTGCGCCTTGTTCCACTTAAAAAAGTCATCCGCGTAATCAATGGTCGATAAACGATAGTACTCGCCCCGATACTGGATCAAGTTGTACTCGTTATCGACGTCATACCAACTCGCGTGAGGAATACCCGCAATTTTCTTGTCGCCAAGCGTAATTGCCGTATCCATGTCTACGAGAGGTATATTCTCCTGGTTTTCAATCACCGTCAGATCTTTAAAATCCGAAGAATCATCATCGGCTTTATAGTCTTTGACGGTTACCTGAGCAATATCATGCAGTTTATGCGCATTGCACATTTTCGAAGATGCGATACCGCAGACGATAAAAACTACAGTATAAACCCCAAGTACCAACAAGGAAATAACGACATGAATACTTTCGTCATCATCAATCGCGAAACACAAAATAAGTGTTGCTACGAAAATCGCGATGAGTCCGAAAATATACCACCACAGCCCCGCAGAAAGAAAGCTCCACGCGGGGAGCGCGAAATAATGAATTACGAATCCGGAAACGGCCGTAACGCCTCCTGCAATCAGAAGGTCCTTCAGAATCTTGAACATACTTTTCCTCCCTGTAAAAGAACTGCACCCCTGCAAAACAGCGTAAATAATTGGGTGCTATTTAATTACTTACTAACCTTATATTATAGCACACTTAAGAGAAAAAGTCAATGGAGCTAACGCTCACTGCTGCTTATGCCACTCGGCAAATTTATGGATAGCATCGCCATAATAGCTCGCCTTCTTCGCCTGGTCTTCGTCGCCGATTTCAGCTAGAGTCCTAGTCTCGCCATCCGGAATATAGAAGAAATCATGCCAGCGGCCATCTTTACCGCGGCATTCCGTCGCAATCGTACCAGTGCTCTCCCCCGTAAATACTACTGGCTCCTTGCCCGGTTCACAGAACGCAAAGCAATGCTCAATGCGCGCCTTGCGGTTTGGCTCGTTCTTCATTAGCTCGACAAACTTCTCGGCACCAATCTGCTTATCGAAATAGTGGTTATAAGGCCCCGGCAAGCCGCCAAGCGCCTCCATATACATCCCTGTGTCAGATTTGAGGCATGGCACACCAAGCTTATCGGCGGCATATTTTGCCGAAAACGCCGCAACCTCAGCGCAAGTCTCCGCCTGAATCTCGTATAACTCGAAATCCGGGTCTTTTATCTCGAGCTCGAACCCGTACTGATCATGGAGGATAATCTCCGCCTCACGAAACTTGTATGGGTTACTCGTCAAATACAAAATCTTTTTCATCTTATTTCTCCAATCTTTAATAGCGCAATCTTCACCGCTTCCCACGGCTCGAGATTACTAGTTTTCATATCCATGTCCGTCTCGGCAAGAATCTTTATTGCCCTCACGGCCTTTGGATTGTTATATTGCAACTTCTTAATCGTTTGCGTCGTCATAAGCCCCACAAACATAAACGCATCATTCGTTAGCTCAATCTTCTCACAAGCTTTCACGGCGCTCTTCCCGTCCCCGCGGAATGCCATATCGAGAATATCGAAGACTAACTTCTTATCCGGATCTTCTGCGAGCTTAAATTCTTTAAACTCAACATTCTTATCCTTCGAAAGCTCCTTATAGACCGCCGAGCGCTTATCAAGTTTCGTCTCCCAAATCACGATATTATGCGGGCACTCCTCGATAAATTGCGGCAACATCGCCCAGCACTCCTTGTTCTCCGACAAATCCTTCACGAGGATATTGCGCTCGGTCGCAAATAGCGAAGTGCCAAGCAATACCGAAGGCATATCGCCCACCGTCAAGCTCTCGCCCTCGATAATCTCGTAATCATCACCGAGTTGGCGGTCGATCTGCTTCCTAGCCGTCACGCGATCATCGCCATAAAACACTCTTATCATTTCTGGCATCCTCCGCAGTAATGCGTACCGCGCCCCGCCGTACGCGTTTTCAAAATCTCAGCACCACAACGCGAACATTCTTGTCCCTCACGGCGAAAAACTGACGCAAATTTCTCGAGGTAATTACCTCTCGTACCGTCCGCTTTCACATAATCCTTCATCGTCGAGCCTCCGCTATCGATTGACGCCTGCATCACCATGCAAAGCCCCTCGAGCAGCTTATCCGACTCCTTGCGAGACAAAGAGCCGCACTTCCGCCATGGCAGAATACCGGCATAGAAGCACCCCTCATCAGCATAAATATTCCCAACCCCAGCGATATTGTGTTGGTCAAGGATTACGGCTTTCACCGGCGACTGAGCATGGCGCCCGAGCATCGCATAAAAATCAGAAGGCTTCATCGCCCAAGGCTCCGGCCCAAGACTCGTCAGAAACTTATCCGTCGCAAGCGCCAAATCATCCATCACTGCCCAAAAACCAAACTTACGTAAATCATTAAAGTACAAATGCGAACCATCATCGAGATCGACATAAACGCGCGTAAACCTACCTGGCATTTCTTCGCGGAAACTCTCGTCCGGATGCCCCGCCGCAAAGCGTTCCGCGCCATCATAAATCATCTGTCCAGTCATACGAAGATGAACCATAATCGTCAGCTCATTCGACAACTTAATTAACAGAGCCTTTCCGCGACGTTCAATCGCAGTAATCTCCGAACCTTCAACTAACTTCGGATTGCCGCGAAAACTCTTCTCGCAAAGAATATGGAGCCTCAAAAAGCGCTTCCCCACCAAATATTTCTCGAGACCGCGTCGAATAGTCTCCACTTCTGGCAACTCCGGCATATCTCTATTTTATCACTAAGCTACATCCGGAAGAGGTAGTAAAAGGCAAGGCCATTTTTGATCATATGGATCAGAATCCCCGCCCAAATCGTCCCCGTCAGCTCGCGTGAGATGCACATCACAACGCTCATCGCGAACACCACTACACCAACATTCATCTGCCCATGCATAATGCCGAATAGCGCAGAAGTAATCAGGATTGCAGGCACCGCCGATAACCTCCCCCGTAACTTTCCATATAACCAACCGCGGAACATAATTTCTTCCGCCACTGGCGCCAAAACTACGATACAAATAAACGCAACCATATAGTCGCCTAACGCATACAAGCCGCTAAAGCCAACATCCTGCGTCTGCTGCCAGTCGACCTGCGGCATTATTAGCATTAAGAGCGCCGTCAAAACAGCACCCGCAATTAAAGAAACAATTAGGCCGATTGGGGACAGCAGAACATCCGTCCAAGTCGGAAGGCCATGCAGGCCCAACTCGTCGCGCTTCGTTCTGCTTTTCCCAAAAAGTCTTCCACCGACAATAATCACAAGAGCAGTAACGACATAAAGCAACGATGCACACAACGTCGCCACGAGCGGGCTAAGATCCGGTATCGAACGCAGCACTCCCATACGAACAATAATAAGAAGCGGCCAATGAGCACAGAAGGCCACGATGCCGACCAGCTTCTTATTTAGTAGAATACGATCCCAAGGCAAAATAACCGTTACTACGATACATATGCCATAACAAATGAACGAATACAGACCATTAAACCAATTCGTCGTTAAAATTTCGTCCGGCAAAATCGCTCTGAATATAAACACCAGCAACCATTGAACACAAAAAAGTACTAAACCAACCCACGTCGCAATGCCTAGCGCCCAGAGGGCGAGACCTACTTTTTTATGCGCGACAAACCAATCGTTTAGCTTCGCGAGACGGCTCCGTTCAACATTTTTGTCCGTTTTCTTCGCGACACGTTTGTTGGTCGCCATCGACTTTGCCCCAGACGCTTTTGTCGTCATCGTATTATCCTTATGATGTCGAGGACAGTTACAATCGCAACTATGATAAGCAGTGCAGCAAACGCACGACCGACAATTTTTTCTTCCACTTCTTTCGTCAACTTCTTCTTGCGCAATTTGAATATTAGGATGAGCAGCCATCGCCCACCGTCAAGCGCCGGAATCGGGAGTACGTTCATACAGGCTAACGAAATCGAAATAATCGCAGTCAAGAATAGGAGCGTATTGGCACCACTAGACATCATATTCGGGAATAAGACCCCAATGATACCGACCGGCCCGCTCACAGAATCACCGGCCTTCTGGACCGCCTCCGCACCGCTCTTACGCGCGCCTGAATCGAAAACATTTAACTGACGAACAACGCCGCTGCAGAGATTCCAGACTAGTTCCCCTACCCCCTTAAAAGTCTCCCCCGTTAATTGCAAGGTCGTCATAAATCCGACGACCGGCGCGCTCCAAGTACTCCGATAATATACGGTTCCACCAATTGTAGCGCCGAGGATATATTTGTCGTCAGCTTTATTGAGCTGAATTTCGGACGTCATGATATCTGAATTTCGTTCATAAGTCATCCAAATCTTTTTCCCAGCGTATTTCGCGTCAAATGCAAGCAAATCGTCCGTAGTGGTAATCTGTACCCTTTCGCCGTCAGAGTCATCACAATCGGGCTCTGAGCACCCCATATAGCGCATTTGGCGTACTACATCGCCCTCACGCAAATTCGCCAACGCTGCAGGGCTCCCCTCCTCGATCTTGCCAATCGTTACCGGCGTCTTCACGACCAATTGAGTATCGTCGTCTATCTGAAATTGATTAGGCAACAGATGCGGCATGCCGATCCAGGCTAGCACCGTCAAAACCAAAAATGCAACCAACCAGTTCATCGCCACACCGGCAAACAAAATCTTCGTCTTGCTCCAGAAGCTCGCTTTGCCAAAGCTACCCTTTCTCGTATCCGCATCACTTTCGCCCTTCATCTGACAAAAACCGCCAATTGGCAACCAGTTCAAGGACAGGACGAGGCCTTCGCCCGGCATCTTCTTCCATTCAGTTTTCTTAATTCGGCGCCATTTACCGTCAACTTTGCGCCAGGCAATCGCGCGCGGCGGGAAGCCGATGCCAAATTCCTCGACCTCTACCCCATTTTTGCGTGCGGCAATAAAATGCCCAAACTCATGCGCCGTCACGAGAAACATTAAAATTAACAAACCAACAATAATACCAATTACCACACTCATATATATCTATATTAGCACATAATGCTACTGGTAATATAGGACCTTGTAGACAATACCGTCAATCGTCTCTGTCTCAACCGAGCTAATACCTACCGCCGTAGCGCCCGACTCCGTGGCAATAATCCTGCTAGTATTATTGATCGCTGCATTCTTGCCTCTCAAAATACCGTCAAACATCGAGATATCAACACTAGTCGTGACGCCATTCGTCGCGCCCTGAATCACCGGACTACTACTGCTGATATTGCCGTCTTCAACGCCAATCGTCAGGGTGCCAGACTCGACCTTCACGGCCTCCTGATTTGCTGAGATAATCGTACCGCCAGTAATCACCATTTGCCCATTATTCAAGTTCTGGACCGTAGCGCGCTCGCCGGTCGTAGAGCTTAGATACGCATCGCCGCTAATCTCTAATTTGCCGCCATTGTTGTAGACCGCCTGGCGCAAGCCAGTCGCTATGATACGTGCACCATTCTGGATATATAGCTCGCCGTGGGAATTATTGTTTATCACGCCAGCCTTCAACGAGGAAGTAATCGTACCGTTTCTAATTGTTATCTTGCCATTATTTTCAATTACAGGCTGCCCCGCTACGTTATCGTGGCTCCACGTGTGGCCGTTTAGATCAAATACGACCTCCGTACCACTCGCGACCGTAATTTGCTCATTGATATCCTCATACAAAGTAATTGTATTGTCGGACGAACCAGATGTCGCCGCAATGCACTCTTGTAGAGCACCATGATAAATATCATCCACACTACATAGCCTGTAGTCGGTATCCCAGTACGCGTAAAGCGTGATGCTATGGCTAATCACCGAATTTTCCGTATACTTATCGCCCGTACCGTTTGCGCCAGAATACCAACCCTCAAAGTAGACACGACCATCAACCGTGTCGACATAGCGCGGCATAGTCGGAAGTTGACTCCCCAATGTGCCGGAAGCAATAACCGTTACGTCGGCAGGGTTAGTTGTAACGCCGCCCGCGTCAAAGCTCACGGTATGCAAGTTCACACCCCTATCGCCGACCTTAATATACATATTAGTCAGCGTCGCATCGATATAGCGCATAGGCGTGCCGTCGCTTTTTTCGGCCGAACCAAACCAGGCTGTCGTATCGAAATAGTCAGTGGTATCCTGCATGTCCTGCAAAGTCCGGAAAGCACCGCCGTCAATCGAATAATAAATCACCCCAGATACTCTCGTTATTACTACCGATGTCGCCGCGCTCGTGCCCGTACCGACCATCTTTTCATATGTGCTATCCTTCTTAATGGTCTGCGTTATTTCAATATTGTCCTTGCTCTTGCGAATCACGATGCCAGGCCAATGCCTATCGGCATTTTCATATTTCGAGTTAAAGAATGTAGCCTGAGAAGCGCTGTCGCCCGGCTCTTTGTATTGATGATTTGAATCGTAAGCCAAAATAGTAAAACCAACCTCATAGTCCTTCTCGTAATTTGTCTCGTCATATAATTTAATACCGGTATCAATATATGTATGCGTCCCATCCGCCCAGTCCGTATTACCTACTGAGCACCCCGTTCCGGTGATATGTCCATCCCCAATACCCTGCTGAATATCGTAACCATGGAAGACGCAAGTGCCGTCAATCTTAAACACCGTATGCATAGCATCCTCGTCCCACTGCGCATATAGTGTCACGACGCTACCGCCGACATTCGTAAGATCCTCGCTAATCATCGCCCCATCCCCATACGCAGTCCCGAAGCCATCCGCACTCGTGTTCCATCCGGCAAAATACTGCCCGTCACGAACATAGGCATTTGCCGTCAACGCTTGGGCGACGCCCGTCGTAAATTGCTGATTCGCCATCGTGCCAGTACCGCCATTTGCATCAAAAGCTACCTCGTAGTGCTTCTCGATATTTATCGTCACCGTGAGGCTTTTGCTCTCGCTATACTTCGCCTGCGCACCGTCGACGAATAGCAATCCGAGTGCTACCGCCAAAAGTCCAGCCGTAAGATAGTACCACTTCTTCATCATAGCCGCGGATCCTTCTGTATGAACTGCACTTCGATTGACATATCGACACCACTCTGTGTTGTATTTGCCGTCGCTTCTGCGACCAAAGTCAAAGCGTGAACACGCGTATTATTTGGCGCAACAAATCCCAAATCTCCACCAGTGTTCGTAAAAGTCGCCTCTCCTCCGACCGGAATCACCAAGTCGCTATCAGCAGCAATGTCGAGACCGATTTTCACGCCCGCCGGGACATTCGATACTTTGATTGCATATGCGCTAACTACCTCAGAATTATTCGTCACAGTTAGCGAATAAGTCTGGGCACTCTCGCCTGCATCTAGGGTCATACTGTTACTATCCGAAGAAAAAACGTCGACGCTCCAGCCCGCAATATACGTCTCGCTCTCCGCCGTCAACGGGTCATCGTTTGCCATTTTCGCCGAACTGATCCCGACTACAAACAAGCAGCAGACAAACCCTAGCGGAACGATATATCGGCGGAGGGCAACTCTTCGCTTCCGGGCTATCATCCTATACTTCCTCGAAGTTTATTTTTATCGCCAAGCTATATTCAGACACCATCTTCTCGCCAATCTCCGTATCAAGTGCGTCACGGCCGCTTTCATATGGCCATTCCCAGTCCAGGGTGTATCCATCAATGCCGTCGACCGCCAATTCCTTGAATGCCGAGGCTAGTTCGCTAGCGCTAACCCACTTCGTATCGTTCCCCACGACATAAACCCCATCGCGTTTCAGGCGATAACGCATATTAATGACATACTCCGAATCCTCCTCGAACTCGATATTATAGCGAATTGCGTTCTCCGTCTCATTATGGACTTTGAAATCGTACGAGTTCGAGACTCCAGGCGCAATCTTATTCGTATATTCAAAGGCGGCGTTCTCAAAAATCTTCAAGCTCTTCTGGTAGACGTATCGGCCGTTCCTGTCGTCGACGTAGACAATCCCCTCGTGTTCCACGTCCGTATCGGTCTCGCCATTGATTTTCTTTTCTTCACCATTATTCGCTTTCCTATGGCCAGGAGTAATATGCGGAATAAAATCATCCTCGTCATTAAAGCAACTCGAGCCGTCTGCGTTACGGCAAATCACGCCAATCCTAATGTCAAAATATTCGACATTGCCGGTCGGAATTCGATCCGGCTTCGGCGCCGGCCTCAGAAGGAGCCACAACAAAACACCGACCGTCACTAACAATATGATTACGGCCGCGATTAAGAACTTATTACTTTTTCGCTCTTCTTTTTGCATTACTCCTCTTTAGCCCCCACATGGACAATCAAACGCTTCAATTGTCCATGTGGAGACTAAAAATCTCCACATTTCACCAATCTTAGAATGTTGGCTGAACCTGAGTACCGGTAACAGTGAACGTCATGGTCATCGAAGCCGCCGCTTCGCCATCAGACGTATCGTAAGCGTCGTACGCTGCCGTGCTCGGGTTGTCCTCATATGGCCATTCCCAATAGATATATACCGTCGTAGCAGCCGCTTTTGGCTCCAAGGTGCCGGTGATCGGAGTCGAGCTAGTCAAAGGAGCCGTGTGCGCCGCATCCGAGTAGAACTTCATATTCTTCGGTTGGCCAGTAATTGTGCTTGGCAATGCGATCGAATAGTCAATGCCGACTTCCGTTTGCGCATTCGAAATCTCAATTGGACATCTACCAGATGTGCCTGGAGCAATCTTCCCAGCCACCAATGTATCGGTATCATATGTATGATCGAGCGGGCAAGTGATGTCGCCGCCAGTGTTATCCGACGTAAACGCCCATTTTGCGACCGTAGCGGTCCCGGTATTTTCTATCTGCGATGTGTATTTTGCGTAACCCATGACAATTAGTCCTAATGCGGCTGCGCCCATTACGAAAAACACAGCGACAAGCGCGGTCTTCCTCTTTTTCATTTATTCCTCCACTTACTCCAACTCCCGGAGTATTATTGCTTATGCTCCAATTATAGCATAAGCATTCAAATATCAACCCCAAAAATGGTTTTTCCTGCGGCGGCCACAAAAAAAGACCCCAATTAACTGAGGTCTTTTTCATGTTAAGCGATCGAAACGATTTCGATTTCACTGTACTTCTGGCGGTGGCCAGTTTCAGTGTGGACACGCTTCTTAGAGTGGTAGCGGATAACGCGAACCTTGTCGCCAGCTACCTTAGCTTCTACGACCTTCGCTTTCACCTTAACTCCGCTAACCGTTGGCGTACCGACCGTAGTCTTATCGCCATCAATCACGAGTAAAGCATCGAGAGCGAGATCTTTAGTTCCTTCCGGGAGGAGGTCCACACGGAGGGTCTCTTTTTCAGCGACAACATACTGTTTGCCACCAATCTTTACGACTGCTTTTTTCATAAAATTCCTTTTATTACTCGTGCCATTATAGCAGATTTGACGCAAAATTACAAGCGTTAAGGCAAAAGAAAATAGCACCGGGATACCCAAGCCGGTGCTATTTCAAAAGGAGCTTTTTGCTATTTACTTAGTAGCGTTTGGATCTGCGCCGTCTCCGGCATCTTTGCCTTCGACATTGTTTTGAATCTTTGCTACTTCTTTCTGGCTACGGTACCAGTAGATACCGCCAGTTGCGATACAGACGACCGCTACGATTGCGAGCGCAATTTCACCTGGGCCCGTTTTCGGAAGTTCTGGTTCGTCCGGAGTTGGGGTTGGCGGAGTCGGAGTGTCTGGCGTATCCTTACACTTCTCGTCATCCGGATACTTCTCACAGAAACACTCGATGTCATTTTCTTCATCGCATGGCGTGTCATCTGGAGGAGGAGTGTCTTCGCAAGTCTTTGCAATCTTGATTACGGAAGTATCCCACACTTCAGCACCCTGGTCTTTTGAACCAACATGATAGAAACCGTGAATCGTATTCTTTAGTTCCTTGCTCTTGTTGCATTCGAGGTCATTAATCACGTCGCCATTAACCTTCACCTGGTAAGTGAGTATTACTTTGGCGGTTGGATTATACGTACCGGTACTAAAACCATTCTGACCGACCACGTCGCTCATCTTGGTTTCTTTGCCGCTAGCGACATCTTTTAAGATTGTCGTACCCGGGACAAGCGTAACGCCAGCCGGAAGATTATCGCGGAAAGTCACGTCCGTGAGATCAAGCGTGCCAGTGTTTTCAAACTCAACCTTATAAGTGAGCGTATCGCCAGGCTTAGCATCGACCGTCTCAAAGAAGTTCTTGCCGTCTTTCGAAACTGTCTTGCTGATCTTGGAGCTTGCCTGATCGGCGCGAATACGATAAGTGATATAGCCAGACCACTCAGCACAAGCTGGGATCAAACCGTTCAACTTATTTTCGCCGATATAGACACCGTCATCGCCGAAAAGATACTTGTCGCTAAGAATAGAGCCGTTCGCTGCATAGTCATTATGGATAATTGCAGTGCCAGCAATATAGCGAAGTTCGACGTCATTTTTAGATGTAGTAGAAAGATAAGCCTCATCCCAAACCTCAAGTGGGTTAGTATTAACGGCCTTAAGCACCGCGCTAACCTTTACCTTCTGGGAAGAGTTAATCTTCCAAGACGAAAGAGCCGACGTGACTTTTACGCCACGCGCAATGCCTTCACCGCTATCATTCAAAGAGCTCTTGCCATCGTTGTGGAAGTAAATGTAAACCTCGTACTCCCCGCCCGGTACTACGTTGACGTTATCTCGATATGGGTCTGTCGAGTTCACGTCGCGGACGCGGACGAAGTTACGTTCATCCCCAACAGCCGGGTTGTCCGTAATCGAGTTGAAGGTCGCATAGTCGGCAGGATTCTTCATCGTGAACGTCGTTCGCTCTGGCCCCCACGCCGAGCTCGACGCATACGGCACAATGGCCGCCACGGCTGTCGCCACAAAACCTGCTAGCATCGCCCTTCGTTTAAATTTGATATTTTTTGTTTTTAGCATTGCTGTGCTCCTTTTTTTGTTTTCCCTTTCAATCCCCCATCGCCATACGGCTAAATGTCATCCATGCTTACAGGACCGCTCTCGTGCGATTTAGCTTCGTCGCGATCTTCGTCTGCCTTTTTATTCGCATCGTCCTGGCCTTGATGATTATCCGGGGTAACAGTTGGCTTCGGTGTCGGCGTTGCAGTACTACCGCCGCCACCACTACCGCCACCACTCGTGCCAGCATGCGTCTCGTCGTTATGCTTCTTGTCGGCGTCATCAATTGCATCGTCAATTGACTGGTCTTTATTATCGGTCGTAGGAGTTCCAGACGTGTCCACGGTGCCTTCTGCCCCGCCCTGACCCTCGCTACCGGACGTGCTAGTATCGACATGCTTTTCCGTTCCGGAGCCTTGACCAGTACCAGAGTCATAGCCCGTCTCTTCCTCTGGGCGCGACGTCTGTTCGCCAGCCGGTTGCTGGTCGACGTTAGGACCAGCGTTCTTGATTATGGCATCAGGATTTTTCTCCTCACCATCAGGTGTAGGAATCTCATCCGTCGTAATCACAATCTTATAATTACCCTCAACCGCAATAATCATCTGCATACAATAGATAACAATACGACCAAGCGAATCTTTGTACGTAAGCGTAATTTCGCCATCCTTGCCTTCAGTGACCTCGATATTCTCGATGTTCGCCTTGATGTCGCGAACTACCAAGTCGCTATCGAGCCAGTTGCCATCCGCGTCCTTATCCTTGAAATGAAGCCGGGAGACCTCCGCCCCATAGTCGTCCGTGAAGCAGTGCTTCAACAAATACGTTTCTTCGCCATCCACCGTACTCTTTTCGATGAAGTGATTGTGGTTCTTATGGCTCTCGCAAGTCACAGTCGTAATCGTCATATGGTCGAGAATATCTTTCCATTCTTGAAGGAACTTATCCTGAGCTTCCTCGTCCATATTATGGATAATCTCCCTAATCTCCTGAACAGACTTGCCGTCGAACATGCCACCAAAGTATTTGCCGTCAGTCGACGCTTCGGCAACAATCTCGTATGTATACGAAATTGCAATTTCATCGTCGTCGATCATCGCTTCCATCATAGTCCCACGCATCAAATCCGACTTTGCTTCCCAATCGCCTTGACGAATTTTCTCTTGGGTCTCTGGATCTAGTTTCTTAAATACTTCAGCACCAACCAACTCCTGGCCACAGAATGCCCTCTCCGAGCGCTGGCCCGGTACGGCCTTTGCCGCATCGTTATAATACTTGTGCTCATTCGTGAAATGAAGCTTTTCGAGCGTCTCGCCTTCTTCTTGATCCGTAACCATCGTTCTCTCAGCTGGAACCCAGGATGGAAGCTCTTGCGTTTGTTCCTGTTCCTGTTTTGCGCCGGATCCATCCCCGTTATCGCCCGTATCCTCAGACTTTTTTGCTATACTGAATCCAACGACACCAGATGCCAACACGGCACCGAGCACGGCAGTCGCAGCAGCCACTTTAGCCACATGCTGGCCGACTCTGCTATCCCAAAAACGTTTCTTTTTATCTCTACTTTCCCCGCCATCGCCACCATCGTTGCCATCATTGACCTCTGCTCTCATCTTCTCGACAATCGCAGCGCGTTGTTCGTCAGTCAAATCATCATAATCCGCATCAATACCAATTTCGGTAAGCAAATCGTAAAAAGCGTCCGGATCGGAATCAAAATAAGCCTTTACTATGTTTTTGTTTTGCTGAATAACTTCCTGATCTTCAGCGCCACTAGGATTTCCTTCATTGCCCGTTCTTGGTTGATTTTCCATCTCTGTTTTTCCTTTTTACATTTGTATTTTTGACCTAATTTTGTTCTATTTTACCACTAGCGCTTTAGATTTGTCAAGGACTCTCTGGCCCCACAAAAAAGAGGACTCACCCGCGTCCGGTCAGTCCTCTTTTCTGGGCTTAGCCCTCTATCTTATAATTACCTCTCTTTCGTTAATCTTTGATATTTGCTCTTTGTTTAATTTTTTATGTTGGTTCTACTAGATTAATCTCCTTTCAATTAAGCCGCCAATAATTCGGCAATGCTCATAGCCTTGGTAGCTGTTGCTTTTTTATAGATATCGGAGTTTTTTATCTTTTCGAGCGCCTCTTTCGAAGCATCCGTTTCGCTCTTCTTTACCAAGCTAGCTTCTTCAAATTGATTCCACTTGTTGCCCGTACCTGGTATATGAAATACTTCGCATGACATTTTTTGTTTTTCCTTTCTTTTTTTGGCTAGTCTCCTTCCGATACCCGTGGAATTTGATTTTATGTTTTTGTGTTGTGCTTTTGCTTGCTCAACTGTCTTCATCCTATCACACTTATGCTTATTTGTCAATAGTGCTTATGCTATAATTTTGCGGGTTGTCAAATTTAACAGGGGTAAAAATGCCCTTGTAATTTTTACATTATATTTCCCCGCCCCAAACTGCTGTTTCGCACGACCGCCAAAATATATCATAATTAGACTAAAAACGGCCTGGCGATAAAACCACTCCCGAATCAAGCTTACAGAGGCTACGGCCGAGTACGAGGTAGCTGCCGCCCGTAACGACGGGCCGGCAGACTACCGTCTTGATGAGGGAGTGGTTTTAATTGTTAGGCTTTTTCTAGGCTGATTGTTACGTTCTGCCCCTCGACCTTTACGATCTCGTCATGAGCATAGTTGCCCTCGCCGAGCTCGACCGCCAAGACCTCATTCTTGAGCGTATCAACGTAGGCGGCCGGCACATCGCAGCTGACGAACAACTTAATTCTGTCATCAACGTTAAGCCCGGCATTTTTACGTGCAGCTTGAACAAATCTAATGAGTTCGCGAACAAATCCCTCTTCGCGGAGCTCGTCAGTGAGCCTCTTATCAAGCGCTAACTCCTTACCGTGAACCACTTTCTTGACGTTCACCTCGTCAGCAATAATTTGTTCATAGAACTCATCGAGCTGTTCGCCGCCATAAGTTAGGCTTGCAAGCGGCTGACGAACCTTGATTTGACCAAACTCATCGTTACGGTCCATGCGAATTGCGAGGCCCTCAGTAATGATTGCGCGGCAACGAGCCATATCATCCAAGACCTTCTGATCAACCGAAACATTCTTTGGATAATCAAGAAGATGAACAGATTCTCCTTCTTCGCCGCCAGTCATGTTCTGCCAGAGCTCCTCAGCGAGGAATGGTACGAATGGCGCCACGACCTCAGCAAACTTCTTGAGCACCATGTAAAGCGTCCAGTACGCCTCTGCCTTATCGTTATCATCCTCAGACTTCCAAAAGCGACGACGGGAGCGACGCACGAACCAGTTCGAAAGATCATCAACAAACGGCAATACGCCCGCTAGCGCCTTCGGAATATTATATTGCTCCATGCCTTCGATAATCTCGCCCTTCACCTGATGGAGGCGCGAAATAATCCAGCGATCCAAAGGATTTTTAATCTCATCAAAGCCTTTACCAGCCGGTTTCCAGCTGTTCTTCGGATCCCAACCATCCACCTCGGCATACATCGTAAAGAAGTCGTAAACGTTCCAGACCATCGTAAGCTTGCGTGCGGCATCAGAAACATCCTTATCAATCAAGGCGAAGTCCTCGCCGGCGAGCACTGGGCTAGAAAGCATCACGAAGCGAAGCGCATCGGCAGAATACTGGTCCATGAGTACATTCGGATCAGTGTAGTTGCCGAGCGACTTACTCATCTTGCGACCGTCATTACCGGCAAGCGTACCGGTCGTAATCACGTTCTTATAAGCCTTATCGCCGAAGAGCGCCGTGTTTACCGCATGAACATAGTAGAACCATGCGCGGACCTGACCAATATACTCGACGATGAAGTCTGCTGGATAATTCTTCTCAAACTTCTCCTTATTCTCAAATGGATAATGGAGCTGCGCGAACGGCATCGAGCCAGATTCGAACCAGCAGTCGAGCACCTTGTCGACGCGCGTAAAGTGTTCGCCGTCGATATCAAACTCAACCGAGTCAATCCACGGACGATGGTAATCCTCGAGGCGCACACCAGAAAGCTCATAGAGCTCGTCGTAAGAACCGACAACTTTGAGCGTTCCCTTATCGCCGCGCCATACCGGCATCGCAGTCGCCCAGAAACGGTCACGAGAGAGGTTCCAATCTGGAGCCTGCTCGATGTTCTTTGCAAAGCGACCATGCTTGAGATGCTCTGGGAACCAATTAATATCCTCGTTCTTCTCGAGCATCAAAGGCTTGCTACCTTCAATATCGAAGAACCAGCTAGGAATTGCGCGATACATAATGCGCTGCTTGCTGCGCGGGTTGAATGGATATTCGTGCTTGATATATTCAATCTTCCAGATGATGCCCTTTTCTTCGAGACACTTTGCGATGAACTTATTAGCCGCCCAAACCTCGAGACCGTTCTCGTCCGTATCGCGGACGCCAATCTCGTGGAGCTTTTCCGCCCACTCTGGGAAGTAATAGCCGTTATCGTCAATCGTATGACGAGTTGGAATCTTGTTTTTCTTGCCAAGCGCAAAGTCATCCTCGCCATAAGCCGGCGCAATATGAACAATGCCAGTACCGTCTTCGGCGCTGACAAAATCCGCCGCCCAAACCTTATGTGCGTTCTCGTCGCGAGCGATTTCGTCGTCCATCTTGAAGAGTGGCTCGTACTTTTTGCCAGCGAGATCCTTACCCTTGAAAGTCTTTTCTGGGGCTGCGTATGCTTCACCGAGCACCTTCTCGGCTAACTTCGTAGCGAGAATTACTTTCTTACCATCGAGGCTATAGAGGCCATATTCAAGCTTATCGGAAACAGCGAGCGCCATATTGGCTGGCAAAGTCCAAGGCGTCGTCGTCCAAGCCATAATAAATTCATCAGAATCAGCGAGCTTGAATAGCGTAAATGCGCTCGGGTCAGTCACGGTCTGATACGCATCGTTATCCATCGTGACCTCTGCCTTAGAAACAGGGGTGGCAAACTTCGTATCATACATCAAGACCTTCTCGCCTTCATAGATTTTGCCCTTCTCATAAAGCGTCTTAAACGCCCACCAAACCGATTCCATGAAGTCCTTATTCATGGTGCGGTAGCAGTTATCAAAATCTACCCAGCGGCCAATGCGGTCAATCGTGCCGCGCCAAGTCTCAGAGTTAGCAGCCATCGACTCGCGCGCCTTTATAATATAATCTTCTAGAGAAATCTTCGTACCGATATCGCGACGATCAGTGATGCCGAGCTGCTTTTCGACGAAATTCTCTGCCGGCAAACCGTGGCAGTCCCAACCCCAGCGGCGCTCGACGCGCTTGCCGTTCATTGTCCAATAACGAGGCACAGCATCCTTCACGACGGACGAAAGGAGAGTCCCGTGATGAGGCATGCCGGTAATGAATGGAGGGCCATCATAAAAAACATACGAGTTATCAATCGGGCGATTTTCGACCGACTTTTCGAACGTCTTGTTCTTTTTCCAGAACTCCACAAGCGCCTTTTCATACTCGCTCGCACGACGTCGCACACCATATTTATATTTCATGTTCAGCTCTCCTTTCTTGTTGAACAAAAAAATTCCAACTTTCATTGGAACTCCTTGGAGCGGTACCATCCAATTTCTGAATCAATTGCGACCCAGCCCTTATTTCTATCTCTCACGCGGACTCACGAACGGTTCTACTCGACCTGTCTACTCGCAGTTGTAAAGACACGTCTTTCTTCCGTCAGCTCACAGTTGATCGCTGCTTATAACGCTTTTATACAAAAATTATACCACAATTATTCAATGCGCAACAAGCATAATTATTTTTGCTTCTTTGCTATCACATACACGGCGTCATTTCCGTCTTCGCCAATCACGCCCTCCCCCTCTTCATGTTTTTCCGCCTCGTACTTTGTTTCAAAGCCATTGTCCTTAAGTAACTTATCGACGTAGGACTTATCCATATAATTCATATATAGAATCCCGCGGCCTTCTTCTTTTAGGTACGGTTCGTCGACAAACTCCTCCCCCTCCCCTTTCTGATAAGACAGCAAGAAAACTCCGCCGGCCTTTAACAAATCGCGGATATTTACAATCGTCTGCTCGAAATCTTCTTTCGGCAAATGGAAGAGCGAATAGACCGCAAAAACCGCACCAAAAGAATCGGCGTCAAAATGCGCCTTCACATTCATAATATCGTCAACGATATACGGGAATTCACCGTGCAGATCAAACGCCTTCTCTTTCATCTTGTTCGAAAAGTCTAAGCCCACATACTGATAGCCCTTCTTACTAAAGTGCGCATAAGTCCTACCAGTTCCGCAACCCAAATCAAGGATACTACCACCTTTGGGCAGGTATTTTTCGAACTCGTCATAGATATCGAGATCTTCGATATACGAGCCGAACTCTTCGCCGTATTGCTCGGCGATCAAATCATAATCGCGTTTTACGCTTTTTCTCTTGTCTGCAGAATTCATATAGACACTATATTAAATAATAATTGACATCGTCAATTCTCGGGAACATCGTTCCCCGCCACATTTGCAGTATTTTGCCGTCGTCGTCCAGTGCGATAATCGACGGATATTCTACGATATCGTATAGCCGACAAAGGCTTTCGCCCTCTATGCTGTCCGGACTCACACTCTCTGGCTCACGCCCAGTCCTGCGCTTAAAATCGCCAAGCCACTCGGTTACTGCCCGAGAATAGTCTGCGTCATCACGCCAAATAATTACCACCCGC
The DNA here is from genome assembly GCA_947305655.1 of uncultured Candidatus Saccharibacteria bacterium. Lineage (GTDB taxonomy): Bacteria > Patescibacteriota > Saccharimonadia > Saccharimonadales > Saccharimonadaceae > UBA2834. The sequence goes on from CAMZEA010000003.1 coordinate 20,987, forward strand.
ATTGAAAATTACTCCTTTGCTGCTTTCTTTTTCATTCTTTCACGTTGTTCTGCAATGCTACGTTCAAGATCATCCAAAGTTTTGAATTCCTTGAACACGCTCGCAAAACGCACATATGCCATTTCATTTGTGTCGGCAAGAACATCGAGAATCGTCTCGCCGATGAGACCAGACGGCACCTCATCCTTGCCAAAATCATAAATTTTCTCTTCTACGAGATCGACTACATTCTGGACATCGAGATCGCTATTGAAATACTTACCGACAGAGTTGCGCACGGCTTTCATTAGCTTATCGCGATCAAAAGCCTCACGTGCACCAGAGCGCTTCTTTACCATCATGCCCGGGCGCTCGATGCGCTCGTAGGTAGTAAAGCGGTGTTTGCCGTCGAGCGAAACGCGGCGACGACGAATCATCGTGCCATCCTGAGACTCACGGCTTTCGATAACCTTGCTTTCGCCAATTTTTAGATGGCTCATCGCCCCCTCCTATTCCCTATTCTTTTTGCGACGGCGTAGGATTGCTGGGACATCATCGTCATCGTCATCGTTACGAATCTTGTCCCACATATTTACAGTTCCATTGTCCGTGAAGTCTGCGGCGCCCTGCGTCTCTGGCTGGATATCCTCGGCTTGACGAGCTGGCTCTTCGACCGGCATCGTGTTCACTGGATCAGCAACTACCTGAGAAGGCTCGCTGACCACTGGTTCCGGAGCAACGTAACCCTGCTGTGCGCGCGGATCGTCACTGTAATACTGCGAATCAAAGCCCGTAGCAACGACAGTAATGATAATCTCGTCTTCGAGCTCTGGGCGAATTGCAGCACCCCAAATGATATTTGCGTCTGGGCTAATGCTAGAGGTAACAAGCTGAGCAGCTTCGTTGATTTCGGACATTGAGAGGTCGTAGCCACCAATAACCGAGAGCAAGACGCCACGAGCGCCATCGATTGAAACCTCGATAAGTGGTGATTCGATAGCCTGCTGAGCAGCGATAACTGCGCGGTTTTCGCCAGATGCGCGACCAATACCCATAAGAGCGGAGCCTGCATCTTTCATAATAGAGCGGACATCGGCAAAGTCGAGGTTAACGAGACCATGCTCGGTAATGAGCTCAGAAATGCCCTGAACGCCCTGGAGTAATACGTCATCAGCAATCTTGAATGCTTCGAGAATTGGCGTACGCTGGTCAATCGTCTGGAGGAGACGATCGTTAGGAATCGTAATAAGCGCATCGACGTTGCGAGCCAAGCGCTCAATACCCCAATCGGCATTAGCCTTGCGTTTCTGACCTTCGAAGGAGAATGGCTTCGTCACGACGCCAACAGTAAGAATGTTGAGTTTGCGCGCTTCTTCTGCCACAATGTAGCTCGCACCAGAACCAGTACCGCCACCGGCACCAAGCGTAATGAACGCCATGTCTGCGCCGTTAAGTGCTTCTTTGATCTCTTCGCGACTTTCGTCGGCTGCTTTTTCGCCAACACTTGGGTCAGCACCAGCGCCGAGGCCATTGGTCGTGTCATGACCAAGATGGACCTTCAAATCTGCCTTGGAATTATGCAAAGCCTGAGCATCGGTATTCATTGCGACTAGCTCGACGCCCTTTAGGCCGGCGTCGCGCATACGGTTGACGGCTGAGCCGCCGGCACCGCCGACACCAATAACTTTGATACTAGCTGTACTCTCCACCTCGCTCGGTTTTACTTCAGGCATTTCTATCCTCCACATTTTCAAAAATACTTACCCCAAGTATAACACCGCTACAAAAACTAGTCTATACTTTCAGACAATTTTGTTATTCAACCAAATCTAGCTAGTCTTTGAAGGCCTTAAAGAAGCGCGAGAAGAAACCACCTTTTTTGTTCTTTTTGGTTTTCTTCACTTTACGGGCCTTGCCGCCATCGTCAAAATCGAGTCCACTACGCTCATTATCGCCAAGCATCAAGCCAATCGCAGTCGCAAATTCCGGCTTCAAAATGTCTTCACTCACGCCAATAATGCCGCTTGGTTGTGCAATGCGCACAGCAAGCTCGACCTGTTTCCTAGCGAATACATCAAGTCCGCGCATCTTCGAAGCTCCGCCACAAAGTACGAGACCTTCCGGCAAACGACGATCGTAGCCCGCAATCTGGAGCATCCTACGCACCGCCTCAAAGATTTCCTCGAGACGCGCCTCAACGACTTCATCGACCTCTTTGCGCTTGAAGTGATATTCCTCACGACCGCGCTTCACGATGATAGCCTTATCATTTTCACCCTTCACCGGCGAAGCGAAGCGAACCTTAATTTCCTCTGCGATATCCGGAACCGTAGCAAGCACCGTGGCGAGATCCTTCGTCACATCGTTGCCGCCGAGCGGAATTGTACCAACGAACTGCAATTCGCCTTCATCGAAGATAGCGAGGCTAGTTGTCGCACCGCCCATATCGAGAATGCCGACGCCGTTTTCGCGCTGAGCGCTATTGGTTACTGCACGAGCAGCCGCAATTGCGTTCGGCTCGAATGGGCCATGAGGCTCGACTGCTGCGCTCTGGCAAACCTTGCGCAAGTTTTCGCAATCTGGAATTAAAGCCGAAACAATGTTCGCCTTTAGCTCAAGACGCGCGCCATGCATGCCAAGTGGCTCATGAATGCCGCCCTGACCATCAAGAATATATTCATATGGGACTAAAGCTAGAGTTTCACGGTTCGCTGGGACTTTGCCTGCAACCGAAGTGTCTGCAATGCGGATAATATCATCTTCGTCAATTTCGTGTTCAGCCACGCCGACCGCAATCATGCCGTCAACTTTTGTGCTCGCGATATGCGTGCCGTTGATGCCGATCGTCGCCGAGTCGACTTTTACGCCACTCATGCTCTCGACCTTAGAAAGACATTCATCAATCGCCTTTGCTGGCGGAACCAATTCTTTTACGATGCCACGACGCATGCCCTCAGAAGGCACTTCGCCATAGCCAATTACCGATACCTCTTCTCCTTTGACGGTACCAAGAACAGTCCGTACAAAATTTGTACCGACGTCAATCCCCACCGCAAAACGCGCTTTATCTTCCATGATTTTATTGTAGCATATATGCTTATGCTTGTGTAAGAATTTCGTAACCGTCTTCAGTCACCAAAATTGTGTGTTCAAAATGACAACCAAGCGAGCCATCCTTGAGACAAACCGTCCAGCCGTCATCCTCGTCCTCAACAATAATCGTATCCGGCTTGCCGAGGCTCGACATCGGCTCAATACAAATCGTATCGCCAGCCTTTAGCTCATAACCCTGCCCCTTCTTGCCGTAGTTTGGTACCTCTGGCGGCATATGCATGCTCTTACCGATACCGTGACCAACATAATTGCGAATCACGCCGAGCTTGCCCTTCTCGAGGGTCTTCTCGACTGCCGCACCAATATCTCCAAGCTTTGCGCCAGCCTTCACCTGTTCAATACCTTCGTAAAGCGAAGATTCTGTGAAGCTGAGCAAATGTTTTTGTGCCGCCGTCGGCTTGCCGATAATCATCGTAAAGGCCGAATCGACATAATACCCCTGGTATTTAATCACGAGATCGTAGCTAACCTTATCGCCCTCCTCGAACGGGATATCCTTTGGCGTGCCGTGAATCAACTCATCATTGACGGAAATACAGATAGAGCCCGGAAAATTCACCTCTGGCTCATAGTAGGCAACGCTTGCGCCGGCGTCGAGAATCTTCTTCTCGACCCAGTCACTCACCTCACGACCGGTCATACCGGCTTTTGTATAATCTTTGAGTTCAGCAAAAATCTGGGCCATAATCTTGCCGCCCGCGCGCATCGCTGAAATTTTCTTCTCATCCATGGGTTATATTTTACCCCAATCTTTGAGAACTGTCTCTATTCTCTCGGTAACTTCCTCGACCGTGCCCACGCCGTCGACTTCAACGAGCTTGATCCCGGCCTTGCCAAAAATCTCACGAATCATCTTAATCATATCCTCAAAAATCTGCCAACGCTTCTCAATCGCATCCGTCTTGTCATCGGCACGGCCACGTTCCTCGAGACGCTTCCAGAGCTCCTCGTGCGGGACATTCAAAATAATAGCGCCATCAAGGTTTGCCGTGTCGCCATGCTCAACCATCCAGCGTGCCTGGTATTCGTCGCGCGGATAACCGTCAATAATCGCCTCCGTCTCGGCATATTCTGCCGCTTTCATCGCGTCGTGCATCATGTTCACGACGAAATTGTCATCGACTAATTCGCCGGCCTTCATCGTCTCATTCATCGCTGGGTTATTCTGGTCGCGAAGGAGCTGACCAACCGACAGCCATTTCCAGCCATATTTTTCAGCCAAAATATTACCCTGTAAGGTTTTCCCGCTTCCTGCTGGTCCGAATAATGCTATCATCTTTTCTCCTTTTTATTTTTCCTTTAAAAATACCCCCAAGTAGAGGGTATTTTTACTTAAGGCCTAACTTCATGCGTTCGGCTTTTTCGGCTTTGCGCTTATCGCGAAGAATCGCCTTGTTGCGACGTTCGCGCTTGGAGATTGGCTTGCTAAAACGCATGCTCTCCTTTGCTTCAGCCATCACGCCACTCTGAAGAACCTTGCGGTTGAAGCGACGAATAATGTTTTCGTTTGCTTCGTTCTGGTCTTTTCTAGTTACTTTGATTGCCATACTGCGCTTTATTCTATCACATCTGGTCGGTTTCTTCAAGAGAAATTATCGCGCCCTCTATTTTTACGCGGCCGCCCCACTCGTTTTTGTTGAGCGTAAATTGCACTCTTACATTTTTGCCGGTTTCTAGCGCTAAATGTTCGTCTGGACTATAAAAATCCATCATCCTAAAATGTCGCTCGCCATCAAAAAACTCGAGAGACAAATGCTTTTCTTTTAGCACGCGTCTGCTCGTTATCTCGCCGGTAAACTCAAAGATTGGCTCCTCGTTGCCCGGCCCAAACGGCTCCATCTGATGGATCTCATCATATAGCTCCTCGGTTATCTCTTTGAAACTCATAAGGCGGATATCGCTTTCCTGCTTCAAGAATCTCTCCTGATCTTTTAGACTGAGCGAACAATAATAATTGTTCACCGCCTCTTTAAAGTCATTAAAGCGCTTCGCCTCAATACTCACGCCGCACGCCCCCGCGTGACCACCACCAGATAAGAGCAGCCCCTCTGGCATATTCTGCAACGCCTCCGCTAGCGAAAACTCGCCAAAGCTCCTGCCGCTCCCCTTGAGTACGCCGTTTTCTAGCTTCGTCAAAACGAATGCCGGCTTCTTATAGACCTCCGTTAGCCGCCCCGCGATAATCCCCAGCACCCCCTCATGCCAATTGCCCTTTACGACAATGACCGGATCTTTCCCGACCTTTATCTCGTCTAGCGCGCCATCTTGCGCCGAGCGACGCTCGGCGTTGAGCTCCTCGAGCTCATTTGCATATCTAATCGCCTCCGCGCGCGAACCAGTTAGCATGAGATTAAGTGCCACCTCTGCCGACTTCATCCTGCCCGCCGCATTTATACGCGGTCCAACCTGAAAACCAAGCGCATGCGTCGAAATCTGCTCGAGATTCACTTTCGCAACCTTCGCGAGCTCCCTAAGTCCCAAGCGACGCGTCTTCCCGAGCACCACCATGCCAAAATACGACATAATTCGGTTTTCGTCCCTTAGGGTCATCGAATCGCAGATTGTACCAATGAGCACCAAATCGAGCATCCACTTCTCTTGGCCGCTGCATTTACCGCCATTTTTCCTCTGATTGAGTGCCCGCGCCAAGGTAAACGCCACGCCAACGCCAGCCATATGCGAGCCGTATTTTTCACCCCGACGCTTTGGGTTTACAACCGCCACCGCCGATGCCGGAACCTTCGGAATCTCATGGTGATCCGTCACGACCGTATCAATTTTTGCCTCTTTTAGCTGATGAATCGCCTCTTCGGAACCGCTACCGCAGTCCACCGTTATCACAAGCCCCGCACCCTTATCTATAATCTCTTTTACAGCCGGCGAATTAAGCCCGTAACCGTCGCGAAAGCGGTTCGGGAGCATAATCTCCACTTCTTTAACGCCAAAATCAAGTAAGGCTTCACGGCAAACCGTACTCGAGGTCACGCCGTCCGCATCATAATCGCCATAAATCACGACCTTTTCGCCCTTGTCGCGCGCTTCTTCGATACGCTCGACCGCCTTCGTCATCCCTTGCATCAAAAACGGATCAAAAAGATCCTCATAGCGCGGCTTCAAAAAACTCTTATCCAGCCCACGCTTGGCCAGTATCTCCTCTAAAATCCGCGTCATCCGATAATCTTATTCGGGCTCTTTTTTGCGTCTTCAGCCTGTTGGCTCTTGATTACAATACTCTGTAATTCCTTAAGAATTGGGAACTGTTTGTTCGTCTGGTAAATGCTAGTATTGCCTTTTTTGGTCGCGACAAGGAAACCGCCTTTGGTCATACGGCGCAATTCTCTCTGGATATTTCCCGGATCTTCCTTGATGAGCTTCGAAAGACCTCTCACATGGGTTTTAAAATCAGGATACTTCGCAAAAACCACGATAATCTTCCGCCTCACCCGACTCGTCACGAATATGTCTAACATTTGCCTCCTTAACAAGTTTTATTGTAAATAATACATGTAAAATTCACAACATTGATTTTTAAGATTTTCTGTGTGGCAATTTTTGTTCAATACCCCTGTTAGCGGCCAAAATAGGCCCGATTTGTTGTAAAATAAATGTATGAATTATTACCTGGTCGCCCCATCCAAGGCTTTTCGCCAAGACGAAAACCAGCTTACCTATGAGTCAGAGGATTCGCTAAAGGTCGGCCAGATTGTCTCTGTGCCTCTAGGCAAACAGAGCGCACTCGGCATCGTAACGAAGAAGGTAGCAAAACCCGAGTTCGCCACCAAACCTATCTCTAGCGTTCTCTATGAAACGCCTCTTCCGGCCCACCTCGTGAAGGCCATTCTCTGGCTCGCCGAGTATTACCGCTGTCCTCTTTCTAGCGTCGTTCAGGCCGCTCTCCCGCGCGGCATCACAAAGAACCGCCGAAAAAGTGCAGAAATCGCAAACGACCTCTATAACCCGGCCCAGGAAAACCCTCTGAGCGCCGCCCAAAAACGCTGTATAAAAGAATTAACAGATAACAAAGCCAACACTCTGCTCCTTCACGGCATCACGGGCTCGGGCAAAACAAATATTTATATCGCCCTAGCAAAATCTGTTCTCGCCGAAGGAAAATCGGTTATTCTACTCGTGCCAGAAATTGCCCTAACTTCTCAGCTTGTTCACAATTTCCAGCAATATTTTGAACACGTCACCCTGCTCCACTCTGAGCAAACAGAGGCGGTTCGCCACCAACTCTGGCAGAAAACCCTTGAAACCGACGGGCCACAATTAATTATTGGCCCGCGCAGCGCGCTCTTCGCCCCTGTTAGAGAACTCGGGCTTATCATTATCGACGAGGCACACGAACCAGCTTATCACCAGGATCAGAACCCGAAATACTCCGCTCTTCGCCTTGCTTCCCAGATGTCTCGCACTATTCTCGGTACGGCCACCCCGCTAATCTCCGATTATTACATCGCAAAGCAACACAATGCCATCATTTCTCTCGATGAGCTCGCCGTCAAATCCGATAAGCACGCCAAAATCCATACCCTAGACTTCAAAAATCGCGGCCAGTTTACTCGCAACCGCTTCATTAGCGACCCCCTTATTGCCTCCATCCAAAACTCTTTGAGCCATAAAGAACAGAGCCTTATCTTCCATAACCGTCGCGGCACCGCTCCGATGACTATTTGCGATAAATGTGGCTGGCAGGCCCTCTGCCCAAACTGCTTCCTACCTCTGGTGCTTCACGCCGATAAATACCAACTCCGCTGCCACACTTGTGGTCGCAATTTCCCTGTTATTACCGCTTGTCCAGATTGCGGCAACGCCAGCATCCACCACAAGGGCTTCGGCACCAAACTTATCGCCGACGAGCTCGCTCGCCTCTTCCCGAACGCCAAAATCGGACGCTTCGACGCCGACACCGCCGCTGACGAGAAGCTCAATCGCGTCTACCAAGAGGTCCACGACGGCGCCTACGACATCATCGTCGGTACTCAGATGCTCGCCAAGGGCTTCGACTTCCCAAAGCTCAGCACCCTCGGCATCATTCAGGCCGATGCTAACCTCGGTCTTCCAGATTTCTCCTCCGAGGAACGCAGCTTTCAGCTTCTCACTCAGGTCATCGGACGTGCCAACCGCGGCCACCAGAATAGTAATATTTTTATACAAAGCTATCAGCCGAATAACGAGATTATCCGCCTCGCAACAAAGGGCGATTATGCAGGATTTTACGACTATTTACTAAAAAAACGTCAGGCTGCCAAGCTCCCGCCATTCACCTTCCTTTTGAAGCTTTCAATCACATATAAAACAGAGGCGGCAACCGTCAAAAATACACAAAAATTATTCAAGCAAATTAGCCAAATTATCAAAAAAAACGGCCTCGCCCAGCTCGCCGTCACGCCGCCAATGCCAGCCTTTCACGAGCGCACCAACACTGGTTATACTTGGCAAATCGTCGTAAAAGCGAAGTCTCGCAAAGATCTCACCACAATCTTTAGCCAAATCGACAAAACCAGCCAGCTTCACTACGATTTCGATCCGTATACTCTCCTCTAGCGCTTATGCTCGCTTTTTAATAGAGATTATGGTAAGATAACAGATAGTTATGAATATTATTACGACACCGGACCCGCGCCTTCGCACCAAGTGCAAGAAGGTGAATCGCGTCGATGACGAAGTTCAAGACATGATTAAGAACATGATCCAGAACTGCCTCGACTGGGAAAAAGAGCACGAATTCGAAATTAGCGCCGCTCTCGCTGCCCCGCAGCTCGGCTACGACCGCCGTATTATTGTTGTTCGCGACGATATGGACGACAAGGAGCACGGCAATTTCATTCCGCTTCTCAACCCAGAGGTCATCAAGACGGAGGGCAAAACTCTCTACGACTACGAGGGTTGTCTCTCGGTGCCAAGCATTTACGGCAAAGTTCCTCGCCCAGCCAAGGCTCGCATCAAGGCTCAGACTATCGACGGCCAAGAGGTGCGCATCAAAGCCGACGGCTTCCTCGCCCGCACTCTTCTTCACGAGATTGATCACCTCAATGGCATTCTCTTCATCGACCACATCAAGGGCGTAAAAGACGCTTTCTATCGCCTCGACGACAAGGGTGACCTCGTTCCGGTCGACTACGACTCCGAAATCGCTAATAACAAAGACCTCTATCCGGATGAAGACTAAGGTTATTTTCTTCGGTAACGAGCAGCTCGCTCAGGGTATCAAGCCAAAAACTTACCTCTTTGATGCCCTCGTAAACTCCGACAATTTCGAAGTTGCTGCACTTATCTTAACCAATCCGAACCCGCGTAAGCCCTATCAGATTGAAAAATCCGCCGCAAATGCCGGCGTCCCGGTACATTTCAGCAAGAAAAACGACGAAATCCTCGAGATTATCGCAAAATACGACGCTCCAGTCGCTGTTCTCGCCTCTTTCGGCAAGCTCATCCCGGACAGCATCATTGCGGCCTTCCCTTGCGGCATCATCAATATTCATCCGTCGATGCTTCCAAAATACCGCGGTACTACCCCTATCGAATCCGCACTGCTTAACGGCGACAAGGAAACCGGTGTATCTGTTATGCGCCTCGCGCACGATATGGATGCCGGCCCGACTTTCGCCCAAGCCAAGATTGAAATAACCGCCGACGACACCAAGCAAAGTCTCTACGAAAAGCTCGCCGAGGCCGGATCACGCGATTTACTCCGTGTTCTCCCTGGTATCGTCGCGAAAAATGCCCCTGAGAGCTCACAGGACGAAGCACAAGCGACTTTCACCACTCCGCTGACAAAAGACCTATCCGAGCTGCAACCAGCCCTCAAACCGGCCGAGACGCTGTTTAATGAGGTTCGCGCTTTTGCTGGTTTTCCGAAGTCCAAGGCTACTTTCCTCGGTATTCCAAGCGTAGTCACGAAGACTCACGTCGCCGACGCGGCCACGACCGAACTTGATATGCTCTGCTCTGACGGCAAATATCTCGTCATCGACCGCCTCATCCCAGAGAATTCCAAAGAAATGGACGCAAAAAGCTTCCTAAACGGCCAAAGCAACAAAAAATCTGCTTGAGAGAAGCAGATTTTTTAAATCTTAAGCGGCTGCACCACCGAGAATCGCAGCTTTGTTTGCGATAATCTCTTGCTTGAGCTCTTCGAGCGTTTGCTCAATAATCTGACGATAATTTGGACAGTTCTGATCGAGCCATTTAGCGGACACGTAGTTATTTACGCGCTCGCTCTCGTCCTCGACACGACTAGCGATTCTCTGATAAATCTCGTCACTCCTATAGTCGCCAAGGTTAGCAAGCCAACGAGCAATCGTTTCCTGATCATTATCAATAATCTTCTCAAATTCTGCGACCTGATCATCGGTCATCTGGGCGTTCATCTTTTCACCCACTCTAACCTCAAATTGATCTTGCGCATTTTCCAAGAAAGCTCTTTTCTGGTCCTCTGGCAATGCCCCAAGTCCCACCGCTTCTAGGAATTTATCATCAAATTGATACATTGATTTTCTCCTATTTCCCCCATTGTACCACAAAATGCTAGTGCTTATGCAATTTTCTTGTGTTTGTACTCGCGTACGAAGAATTCAATGCGGTCGCCAATCTCAAGCTGAATCTTTTTGCTGGTCTTTAGCGACATACCGCCAATCTCGCCTTCGGCAAGAGATGGTACGTCAACTTTACCCTCTTGGACGTTTTTAACTTCGACTTCACCGAGTAAGTCTTTCTTGCGATAGGCGCGACCAAGCATGCCGGCCGAAATACGGCCACTCTTAACGAGACCGCCGGTAATGATCTCCGTTTTCTCGGTACGGAACACGCCCTTCACTTCGAGTTCGCCCGTCGGCGTTTCAATCATCTCGGCATCAAGCATGCCTTCCATCTCATGCTTTGCGTCATCAAGAAGCTCATAAATCACACGGTAAACGCGCACTGGCACGCCATTGCGCTCTGCCATCTTGGCAATTGCATTCGGAACCGTCACGTTAAAGCCATAAATAATCGTATTACCACCAGAGGCCATATAAATATCGTTTTCATTAATCGCGCCCACACCAGTCGACACAATATTGAGCGTAATTTCGCCCTGCGTATCAATGAGGCGAAGAGAATCAACAACAGAGGTAACCGACCCCTGAACGTCGCCCTTCACGAGCACGTTAAAGGTCTTCGTATTATCGGCCGTATTCATCATGCGAAGAAGGTCGCTAGAGGTAACATTCGCGTTTGCGGTTTCATTTGCCTCAGCCTGAGCATTGAGAAGCGCCATGCGGCGTGCGGTCTTTTCGTCGGAGACCTCTTCGAACTTATCGCCGAAGTTTGGAAGTTCCTTGAAACCAGTCACGACGACAGGAGTCGAAGGCGTTGCCTTGCCCTTTGGTTTGTTTTTCCAGTCGAGCATCGTACGCACCTTTGCGTAAGTCTTGCCAGCAACAATGAATTCGCCTACCTTGAGCTCACCGCCGGTGACGAGGAGGTTCACAACCGAACCCTTACCGACTTCCATATGGCTCTCAATTACGAGGCCCTCAGCCGGGATATTTTCGTCAGCCTTGAGTTCGTCGATATCGGCAGTCAAAAGAATCATATCGAGCAGCTGCTCGAGGTTTTCGCCAGTCTTTGCAGAAATCGGCACCATAATCGTGTCACCGCCCCATTCCTCTGGGTTGAGATTAAAGTCGGTTGCGAGCTGCGCCTTCGTGCGGTCAATATTCGCGCCTTCCTTATCAATCTTGTTAATTGCAACAATAATCTTGGCGTTTGCCGCCTCGGCAAACTTAATTGCTTCCGCAGTCTGTGGCTTCACGCCATCATCGGCAGCAACGACAATCACGACGATATCAGTGAGCATTGCACCGTGTTGGCGAATCGCCGCGAAAGCCTCATGGCCTGGCGTATCGAGGAAAGTAATCTTACGATCCTTATATTCCATCTGATAAGCAGAAATATGCTGGGTAATACCACCAGCCTCACCTTCGACCGTCTTTTTCTTGAGAAGCGTATCGAGAAGCGTCGTTTTACCATGGTCGACGTGCCCCATCACCGCCACCACCGGTGGGCGAAGCTTCGCGTCCTTGCTAAGCTCACGCTTCATACCAGGAAGCTTCGAAGAATTTTCCTTACGCTCAAAGCGTACATTGCTAAAACCAAGCTCCTCAGTCATAATCTGAGCTGTCTCGACATCGAGGCGCTGATTTATCGTCGCCATAATGCCATTTTTGAATAGCTCACCAATAAGATGCGTAACAGATACGCCGAGGGCGTTTGCTAGCTCGTCAACTGTAATCGAGCCAGAGACCTGTATCACTTTTTCTTCCATGTTCTAGCTCCTTTCTCTTAGCAATAATAAAAAATCCACCCCGAAAAAACTCCTTTCATTTTAGCATAATCTTGCCAAAAAAACAAACGCTTAAGCCAAAATCTCTCGGTAAAGCCCTTCGATCTCCGCCTCGTCAATCGCAACTGGATGGTTTTTGAGTCGCTCTGGATTTACGGTATTCGTAAATTTCTGGTAATCCCCCTCTATAAACTGCGGCCTCTCGAGCTCTAACGCCGCAACAAATTCGCCAAACTTCTGCGCTGCCGCCTCGGCCGTTTTACATCCCATCAACTGGGCAATTTCACGCAAAACCCCCTCAAGATAAGCCGCCCCGCGCGGATCATTGCATCTATCAAACGCGCGCTTCACGGTCAGTGGGAAAATTTTACTCATGCAGAGCGCCACCGCGTGGCCATGCGCAACGCCATAAACAGAGGTAAGATTGTAGCCGAACGCATGCGGCGCAGTCGTCCGCGTGACATTAATTGCCTTACCGGCCAAATATGCCGCTCGCATCATCTGTTCGTTTTGGGTCGGATTATTCGCGAGATAGCCAAACACGTTGCCGAAAATCAGCTTTATTGCTTCGGCGCTATAGCTTCTGCTCTCCTCCGTACTCGCTACCGCCCAATATGATTCAATCGCGTGGCAAAGCGCATCGAGCATCGTCGCCTTCCTCTGATATTCTGGCAAAGTCGTGAGCACGCGCGGGTCCACCACGACCGCGTCCGGGATACAACTCTCATGGGTCACCGACTGTTTCTTCCCCTGATAGTAAACGATTGCAAAGCGCGTCGCTTCCGACCCCGTTCCCGCCGTTGTCGGCACCGCCAAAAACGGAATATTGTTCGGAATAATTTCTTGTTCAAGATAATTCCTGTTTTCATTAAGCGTCACAAACATTTTGATGCACTTCGCCACATCCATCGACGAACCGCCACCAATCGCGACAATCGCGTCGCATCCGCGCTCTTTATAGAGGCGAACGCCGGCAACAACCGACTCGTAATCTGGGTTCGGCTTGAACTGATTAAACAAAACGACGTCTATCCCTAGTCTATACGGCAAACCACTAAAATACTTCGTAATATCGAGGGCATCAAGCGGCAAATCCGAGACCAGCATTACACGGCGAATCTTCTTCCCGTTGCGAAAACGCACAAAAAACCAATCTACTGGCAAATAACCATTATCGACCCGCAAGATTTCCTGTTTCACCCTTTTATGATACCACGCTTATGCTTATCTGGACGAAAAATCCTCAAACACTCCCGCCCTTGCCTAAAGACAAAAAATATCTCAGGACATGTGCCTGAGATATTTTTTATCCTCAAAGGGAGTCCCAACGAGGGGAATGTGTCCCCTCGTTGAGGGCGTTAGATTATTTCTTTGCTTTCTTATCAGAGAAGCTGAGAGAAATCTTGCGGCCTTCCTTATCGATGTCGAGAACCTTGAATTCCTTGCGCTCGTTGAGCGTAAAGATCTTCTCTGGGTCAACATCGCTGCCTTCGCCGAGTTCAGAAACGTGAACGAGAGCTTCGACAGCTGGCGAAATCTGAACGAATGCGCCAAATGGGGTGATACGAGTAATCGTACCTTCGACCTTGTCGCCCTTCTTGAAGTTAGCGATTTCAGAGAGCCATGGGTCCTCTTGAAGCTGCTTCATAGAGAGGCTGAGGCGGTCCTTGTCGATAGCAATGATCTTCGCTTCGACAGTTTCGCCGACCTTGACATAGTCGGCTGGGTTGTTGACGCGTTCCCAAGAAATCTCGGAAATGTGGACGAGACCTTCAATACCGTCAACATTGACGAAGATACCGAAGTCGACCACACCGGTCACTACACCCTTTACGACGTCACCAACAGCGAGCTTCGAGAAGCGCTCTGCGAGACCGTCCTTGATAGCTTCCTTCTCAGAGAGAATGAGCTTGTTCGTCTTGCGATCGGCATCGAGGATGCGAACGCGGATAGCCTTACCAACGAGGCTGTTGAGGCGCTGAAGGATTTCATCCTTGTCAGAGCCACCGACACGTGGGTAATGCTCAGCCGAGAGCTGAGAAACTGGCAAGAAGCCACGAATACCTTCGTACTCAACCAAGAGACCGCCACGGTTGGCGTCAAATGGATTGACCTCGATGATTTCGCCTGCCTCGAGCTTGGCCGAGATTTCATCCCAACCTTTCTCCTTGACGGCTTTTCGGAGAGAAAGAAGAACCATACCGTCTTCCATCTCGGTATCTACAACAGAGGCAGATACGTCGTCGCCTTCTTTGAGCGTACGCCCAAATGCGACCTCGCGACGTGGAACGAGACCAACACCGCGTGCGCCGAGATCGATAAGAATCTCGTGCTTCTTAACGGATAACACCTTACCTTCGATGGTGTCACCGAGTACAATGGCCTTGCTATCCTCGTTTGCGAGGAGCTCATCCATTGTCAATTTAGCTTTTGTAGCCATTAATTGTTTTTCCTTCCGCTGAGACTACTCATTACTCTTCCTGACACAGAAAAAATAGTGAGTAGCCTCATGCTACCCACTATTCTAATCTATTTTCCCCCTGTTGTAAAGCCTAAGCGTTTTTTCTAAACAACACGACGTTGTAGGTGAAAAGCGTAGCAACGAGTGCTAGACCAATCACAGGAACAATCGTATCCTCTGGACCAGTCTTTGGCATTGAGTTGCCAGTATTGATATGCTGGTCAATAATCTCTTGCTGAGTCTGACCGCCGTCATTACTCTGCTGGTTCATTTTTTCCTGCTCAGCGCGCTTCTTTGCAGCGGCTTCTTCCTGAGCTTTGCGCTCTGCTTCGGCCTGCTTCTGCTCTTCGGTCTGAGTAGTTTCGGCGCTTGCGACCTCTGTTTTTGGCTTCGGTGATGCACTCAAAGAGACACCAATTACGATGCCCGCAATAATAATCACGGCAGCAAGGCCGATTAGTGCACCCAAGCCCCAACGCTTATACTTGTATTCGGTTTCGCTCATAAAACTCCTAAACACTTTTACATACTATACCACACATTTCGCTATTATGCAATAGCTATTACGGGGATAATGTGCTGTATAATAGAGTTATGTATCTCTGTATCGACATCGGCGGCACCAAAACCATCGTCGCCCTCGTGAATGCACGAGGTAAAATCCTTCATTCCGTCAAGTTTGAGACCCCTGTCGATCAGAAGAAATTCTACGAACTTCTCCTCGAGCAAATCCGCATCAACTTCGTCATGACCGAAGTTATCGCCTTTGGCGTCGCGATGCCAGGCATCGTAAAAGACAACTGCGCCGTCTGGCTCGGCAATCTCCCCTGGAAGTCCTTCGATATCGCCCACAAGCTCGAGAAAGATTTCAAGCTCCCTGCTTTCGTCGAAAACGACGCCAACCTGGCCGCCATCGCCGAAACTCGCCGCATCTACCACAAGAACGTTTACTACACCTTCAGCACCGGCATCGGTGGCGGCGTAACGCTTGGCGGCAAGCTATCTAACAAATATCGCGACTTCGAACCTGGCCACGAAAAATACCTCTATCACGGCAAAAAACACGAATGGGAAGATCTCGCCGCCGCGAGCGCCATTCGCGCCCGTTATGGCAAACTGATTGGTGAAATCACCGACCGCGAATCCTGGGACGACATTATCGAGAGAATGCTCCTCGGCCTCATCCCTCAAACCATCCAGCTCAAACCAGACTGTGTTATCTTTGGCGGCCCGCTCGGCCTCGCCCTCCCGCGTTATCGCCGCACTCTTACAAAACGCCTCGCTCGCGAGCTCCCGAAGAACGTTCATATGCCGCGCCTCCTCAAAGCCCGCCACGGCTCCTTCTCTGTAATCAAAGGCTGCTACCTCTATGCAAAAGCTAATCTCAAAGCTCGCTAAAGCCTATCCCAACCTCGAGGTTAAGGCCGGCGACCGCTTTCAATTTACCCCGCCCGCCACACTTTTTTATGCCGAAAAAACAGATTACGCCAACAACGAAGCCAAGCTCCTCCTCCTTCACGAGCTCGGCCACTACCTCATCGGCGAAACGGATTACAGCTCAGATATCGAACTCCTTGAGATTGAGGCTAAAGCCTGGGCCGAAGCGAAAAAGCTCTGCGCGAAGTATAGCGTCAAATACGATGAAGACTTCGCCGAAGATCGCCTCGATAGCTATCGCAATTATCTCCATGAAGCTTCTCTTTGCAAAGTCTGCCAGCTCTCTGGCTACCAAGACGGCCATGGCCTCTATCATTGCCCGCTCTGTGGCGCCACCTGGCAACAAAAAACTCCCCCGATGTAGGGGAGTTTTTCTTAATAGTCTTTAGGCATTCTTTTTTGCTTTGCCGCGCTTCGAGATGCGGCCACCCTTTGCGCCTGCAATCTTCGCAAGCTCTGGGTTAGCAGCAAAACCGCCAGTGTGACCATTCTTACCACCTTTACGGCCGATTTCTGCGTAGAAATCCTTGCCGTACTTGGTTTTGTTAGTAGAGGCGGCTTTAACGCCACCAGCCTTAGTTCCAGCCATCGCTGTCTCCATTTCTGCCCACCAAATTCAAATAATATCGCCACCCTTTTATGCGTGGCGATACTAAAAAGCATTCGCCTTCGCAGGTGCTTATGGCTATTTTAGCATAAAGCTTCTGTTTTGTCAATACGCTTTTGTCTAAAAATATGTCATAATAACCGAACACTAGAGTAGCAAGAGC
Organism: uncultured Candidatus Saccharibacteria bacterium; assembly: GCA_947305655.1. GTDB lineage: Bacteria > Patescibacteriota > Saccharimonadia > Saccharimonadales > Saccharimonadaceae > UBA2834. Next base: position 38,076 of record CAMZEA010000003.1, read on the forward strand.
ATCTCCACCCCTGTTATGCAAGCAATATCGCTTTCCTGCGCCTTAGCCAAAAAAGACACAAAAATACCCGTCTTGATCCCGAAACAGGCCTTATAACGCGTCTCAGCGCGCCCTTATCTGTTATATCTCGTAAATTTTATACTCGCAGTTCTTAAGGTGCTCTACGCGCAGGTTGCCCTTCCACTCAAGCTTATTAAAATATGCCCTAAAAACATGCGACACGCCGCCATGTGATACGACTACGACATTCTCGTACCCTGAAGCCACAATTTGGTCTATTGCTGCATAAACCCGCTCAAAGAATGCGTCCACCGACTCAATATCGTCCGCTCGGACAACATTGTCGAAATCAAAGGCCGCCTGAAGACGCTCGCCAACTAGCGTGCCTAGTTTACGCTCCCGCAAACCATCCATGGCTAAAACCGGAGCGTCATGATAACGGGCAATTTCCGCCGCCGTTTCCATCGCTCTTTTTAGAGGAGACGCAAAAATCACATCGACCTTCTCACCCTTTAGCTCTTCCGCCACGCGCTGCGCCTGCTTCAGCCCCTCCTCGTTTAGCGACGCATTGTCATCGAGAATCGGCTTCCCCGCCATCTCTATAAGATTCGTATCGGTTTGGCCGTGGCGCACAAAGATTAATCTCATATCATCAATTATATCAAAAACAAAAAACGGCTTCTCGCCGATTTTAAGTGGTGGAGTGGCAAAGACCGAAGCCTTCGCACACCCCATATATAAAAATGGTGGGGATATGTGGACTTGAACCACAGACCTCGTCATTATCAGTGACGCGCTCTAACCAGCTGAGCTATATCCCCTTACCAGATTTATTCTACTAAATTTTCCGGATCGACGCAAGTATAAGTTTTATGGTTCGTCGAAGTGCCCTTCGCCGTCGCCGGCTCCATCATACCAAGACGGGCGAGTAGTCGTAAATGGAATGCCATAGAACATAGCATACATTGATGCATCATCAGCAATATGGCCATCCCAGCTCTCTAGAGGATTGAAGGTAACGACATTTGGCACGCCCATAAACATATCGTTGAAGTTCTTTACGTTCGATGTATCCCAGCTCGTATAGTTTTTGCCAGGATGCTGCATCCTTGCAAGCGCACTGACGTCAGTTAACGCCCTGTTGCTTCTGAACATAGTGTTCATATCAGTTACGCTCGAAGTATTCCACGCAGCAAGCGGCGAAATATCCGTCAAGGACATCCATTTGTCTTGATCCCCCATCCAGCCGCTAAACATCCCGGCCATATTCTCTACATTTGAAACATCCCAGCTTGCAAGTGCCGAAATATCCGTCAACAGATAGGACGCAGCGAACATCCACTCCATATCTTTCACGCCTGATACGTTCCAGCTCGTATAGCTCTTACCGGCATATTGCGTCGTCTCCAATGCATCTGCGCTCGTTATAGCGGTGTCATAGAACGTATGGCTCATGCTCTCCACATTAGAAGTGTTCCAAGACGACAACGCCGCGATATTCGCAAGCGATTCCGCTTCTCTGAACATACCAGACAAATCCGTAACATTCGATACATCCCAGCCCGCATAGCCATTACCTGCATCCTCTTTCGTCTCAAGAGCATCAGTATTGGTAATTGCCGTACCGGCAAACATATGACTCATACTCTCCACGTTGGAAGTATTCCAGGATGACACATATGAAATGTCAGACAGGGCGACATCGCCTTCGAACATATGCTCCATGCCGACTGCGCTTTGTGTATCCCAAACCGACACGAAAGAAATATCCGAAAGACTTTCGTCGTGCCAGAACATATGGCTCATATATTTAGTGTTCTTAGTAACAAAGCTACTCGGGAGATTCAATGTTGCTAGATTTGTCATCGACTCAAACATATGCCCCATGTCCTCCACCTTACGCGTTTCAAACGCATTTGGCAAAGTAAGCGTTTCTATGCTACTCATACCGCTAAACATATAATTCATAGCTTCTACCTCGGACGTATCGAACGCCTCCGGCAAAGAAAGCATCTCGAGGCTGCTCATGCCCTCGAACATGCCCGTCATGGTATCCACCTTCGACGTATTAAACGTTGCCGGCAAAGTAAGCGTCTCTATACTACTCATACCGCTAAACATATAGTTCATACATTCTACCTCGGACGTGTTGAACGCTGCAGGCAAAGAAAGTGCCTGGAGGTTGCTCATCCCCTCGAACATGGCGTTCATATCCCTCACCTTCGAGGTATTGAACGTCGCTGGCAAAGTAAGCGCCTCAAGGCTGCTCATTTCACTAAACATGCCGCTCATACTCGTCACCTTCGAGGTATTGAAGCTATTCGGCAAAGTGAGTGAACTTACATTTTCTAGCCCATAGAACATATCGCCCATCTCTATCACAGATGACGTATTAAAGCTCTCCGTCAAAGTCAAAGTTTCGAGCGCGCGCAGATTGGCGAAGAGATTGAAACTCTTCTTATTTGCATAAATAGTGCTCGCCGTAGAATGAATATAAACACTACTATCGCCGTCATAATAGGCATAAACTGGGACAGATCCAAGCGAAATTAATGCTTTTTTCGATGTTTCTGGGTTAATCGTATTCGGAAGAGTATCTACAAAAGCAAGATTCTTTATAATATGGTCTTCATCCGAGGTATCTTCATCTCCATTCCCGACTAACCTCTTCAGAGCCGCATTGACATCAATTCCGCGCGCCAAAATTGCTTTTTCCGCATTGATTTTCCCTGAATAATCGCCGCCAAGAGCAAGATTCTTTTCTGCCGGCATGTTCATGTCGACCCAAAAATCAACAGCGCTTAAATCCGGCGATGGATTCCATGCCCAATCGCCCGCTCCTGCCGGCAAATCTATGGTATATTTGTAGCCACCCGAAGGAAAATTAACAGTCTGGCACTGTTGATCGACGAAGTTATTAAAGTGTAACTGGACGGTAAAGTCCATTCCGTCCTCGGAGCCAACTGTTTTGATATTCATAACAAACGGAGCGCCACTGTAAGTCGTGCCAGTCGAAAGACAAATAGTTTTGACGCCGTTACCGCTCATCGTAGCGGATTGTGACGGCCACCAGCCTTCTGGAGTAGCAAAACACTCGCCGCCGATTACGGCCGCAAGTCCTGCGCTAGCTAATGCTACGCCCAAAATAGATGATTTTTTCATCTCGACACTCTTTGTTTGTATTTATTTTTGTTTCGACTATTTTTATATTTTTGACCTAGTCTTGCAATAAGTATAAGCGATTTAGGGCAAAAAGTCAACCCCCTATCCGCCCCTGTTTTGCTAGTTCAATTCCGCGCGAAATGCATTCGTCTCGCGAACTTCGGCGCCATGACTCTCGTAGAACCCCTTGGCACCTTCCTTCTTCTCGCGGCTAGACGAAGTAAACTCGAGGCGACGGCAACCATGCGCTCTACCCCAATCCTTAACAGCGTCGAGCAACTTGCCGCCGACACCCTTGCCGCGGCATTCACTATCGACTACTAGATCTTCCATATATACATTACGATCAAGCGTCGCCATCACAATTGAGACAATCGTCATGCCAACCACCTTGCCGCCATCTGATGCGATTAGAATATCATGATAAGGCGACTCAATGAGCTCCTCGATAATCTCACGGCTAATTGCCGAGCCATCATGACGGCTAGAGAGCTGCTGGCGAAGCTTCCCCATCGCCTCCGCAGCCTCTACGTCATACTCTGTTACTGCACCAATTTCAATCATGCTCCTATCTCCTTTTTAATAATTGCAGCTAAGCCTTCACCAATTTCGTCAACCAGACTATCGTCTTCGCCTTCAACGAGGATTCTAATCTTATTCTCCGTGCCAGAATAGCGCACGAACACGCGGCCTTTACC
>CAMZEA010000004.1 GCA_947305655.1 uncultured Candidatus Saccharibacteria bacterium
GCTATCGACGAAGCTGGCGCTTGCAAGATTATTGCTGGCACCGCACGCTCGATGGGCGTCGAGGTCGTCGAATAAGACCACAAGAGAGCACTCCTTTACAAGGGGGTGCTTTTTTGGTATAATATGCAAATCTAGTTAGCTTCACAAATTCATTCAGAAAGGGGTGGTTTTATGAAAGGAAGGCTAATTGGCGCAGCTTTCATTATCGCGACGTTGGCGATTGTTTACTTCGACCTGAGAGAAATTCTTGCATTTATCTTCCCTATTGCAGTGGTTCTCTATGTGATTAAAGTAATGATCGACACTTATGTAAAGCCGTATCAAATTGCTTCTCATTCATACAAATCCCCCGGCGCTATTTGGGCATGGATACTTTTCGCCTATTCTGCCACGGTATTCTGTATGAAATTCAGGAAGCTAATGCTCGCGGCTCTTATCACCGACTTACGAGAAGATTTCGCAGCTCTGTTCTTCCTAGCGTTACTTCTTTGTATGGCGGAGATATTAGTTATCGTGAGCGAGAGGCCGTTTCAGATTAACTCAGAAGCATGTAAACCAAACGGAATTTGGCGTCCAGAGTTAATGTTCCTCTACTTTGCAGCAATTTTCTGCATGCTACTGAGGAGACAAGAGCTTCTATTCGTCGTAATAGTCTGCTCTTTATCCGATACGGGTGCCTTCACTGCCGGAAAACTTTTCGGTAGGCACAAGGCAAAATTCTCTGCAGGGATTTCGCCAGACAAGACAATAGAAGGATATATCGGCGGGATTATATTCACGCTGATAGCGATTCCGGTTGCCCTAGCCCTCCGAATAGGCGTTACACCGGGGTTAATCCTCTACTTGCTTCTAGGCGGTTTGACAGCAGAAATCGGCGACCTGCTTGGTTCCGCGACCAAGCGGCAGCTGTCGATTAAAGATAGTGGGGATGGCTTGCGCGATAAGATCATCTTCGACGGACTCGAGTACCCCATTCGCGGGCACGGAGGGTACCTAGATCGTATGGATTCGATATCTCTCAATATCATTCTATACACAATCATTATTGGAACGTCGCATCTTTGATGCGGCGTTTCTTCATGCTCTTGACTAACAGGGGCGGATTTGATATACTAGAGCAAGTTAAATTTAAGGTCGGGAGGCGATAAGCCGTTTGTACCGCGAAAGGAATTTCATGGCAACTAAGAAAGATGCCGAAAAACTTGAGACTCCAGAGGTCGAGACCCCTGTAGTCGAAGAAGCTTCAGTTGAAACTGAAGCTCCAGCAGAAGACGAAAAGTTCGCAAAAGCTGGCAAAAAATCTAAGAAGCACGTAGAAGAAGTCAAGGCCGAGGAAGAGCGCCAAGCTCGCAAGGCCGAGAAAGCCGCTGAACCAGAAAAGAAAGCTGGTCCAAAGCCAGTTACTCGCACCCGCCTCGAACGCCGCGGCAAGAACTACCGCAAGGCTGTCGAGAAGATCGAGAAAGGCAAAGTATATAGCCTTACCGATGCTATCAAGCTCGCTATCGAGACTAGCCCAGTTAAGTTTGACGCTACCGTCGAGATGCATTTCCGCCTCGGCGTAGACCCACGCCAGGCTGATCAGAACATCCGCGCTACGGTCACCCTTCCAGCTGGTACTGGTAAGACTGTCCGCGTCGCCGTCTTTGCTCCACTCGATATCGCTAAGGCCGCTAAGGCTGCTGGCGCAGATATCGCTGAGGACGAAGAGTTCACCAAGCGCCTCGATAAGGAACAGCTCGATTTCGACGTTCTTATCTCTACCCCACAGTACATGCCAAAGCTTGGTAAGTACGCTCGCTTGCTCGGTCCAAAGGGCCTCATGCCAAATCCAAAGGCTGGCACCGTTACGACCGATATCGAGAAGGCCGTCAAGGAAGCTAAGGCTGGTAAGATCGAGTACCGCGTCGACAAGCAGGCCATCATTCACGTTGGTCTTGGCAAGGTTAGCTTCGGCGCTGACAAGATTGCCGAGAACGTCAATGCGTTCATCGAGAGCCTTAAGAGCCAGAAGCCTGCATCCATCAAGGGTCAGTACGTGAAGTCCGTCTTCATCAGCACCACGATGGGTCCAAGCATCGAAGTCGAAAACAACTACAACTAATCCGTAGTAATCAAAAAAGTTCCGGTTTGAAGCCGGAACTTTTTGTTTGGCTAATTATTTAAGCACGACGTAGTTGTCTTTATTCGTGAGCCAAGCTTCGATAGCATCGATGGACTCAGACTCCCACTTCGCATCATCGCCTTCTTGGGTGTACTGCTGCTGCGGGTGATAGTAGTAGATGTATTCGCCAGCATCGGTCTTCATGACTAGCTCTGGAGCGGAGCCCTGATCAGGGTACTCGCTAACCGCAATATCGATTGTACCGAGCGCCATGAGGCCGCTTTCGTTCTGACCGAGGAAGGCAGGAGCAGACTGAGCGCCTCTGGTATTTTTCGTGGAGGCGTTAACGTAAAGTGCGCTATAATTGCCATTGAATAGCTCGCTTATATTAAAGCGATGATACTCATAGCTGAGGCTCTCGATGTTTTCTGGAACCTTTAGAGCGAGATTGTGGCCATCAAGATAGATATAACGAGTATTAGTCGACGTGTCCGCGACAGGGGCATCGCTAGGCTTCGATGGATCGCTTGGCTTTGGAGCGAGCGCCTTTGAACTGACTTCGCGTCCGAGGAACTTAGTCGTGCCATCAGAGAAGAACAGGTAACAAGCAGCGCCGGCGCCGAGAATCGCTAGAACAGCGAAGAGGAAAGTTGCAAGCTTCCAGCCCGCACCACCGCTTTTCTTCTCTTTTGGTTCCTTTACGGAATCGATTGTCATGATTGGCTCTTCTTTCTTCACCGGAGCTTCTGGCTCGGACTTAAAAACAATATCTTCTTTTGGCTCCTCTACCGCTGGCTCTGCTGCAGGAATAGAATCTTCTACTTCGCTGCTCTCGAGCTCTTCGATAGCGTCCGCCAATTCTTCGTTTTCGGTCTTTGTTTCTTCGGGAGATTCGTCTTTCATCCCACCGAAACTATGAAGTTCGCGAGCGTCGCGGCCGTTTTCTTCTTCATTCATTGTTCAATATTCTCCTTATGCTTATTATTTTAGCATATTTTAAGATTCCAACAAAAATCCGGCCTCAGGGAGACCGGATTGAGCATTCTTTAGTAGGTCTGATACTTGCCGCCTTCGTCCCAGCAGGTGACCCAAACCTGATTAATGTCGTCATCGACATAATCGTAGTTCTTAATGAAATCGGCGAGATCGCCAGAAATTTCATTGCAATATGGGAAGTGCTTCAGGTTGGAATCGTTAGCAATATTATAGGACTGCCACTCGGAACCCTTAGCGGTCTTTCTGAAGTAGACGTCGTTGCCCCATGCACCATCCATATCCTTGATGCTGCTACTTACGAACGCATAGTAGTACTTATTGTCCTTTGTAGTGCCTTTTTTGTAGTATTTAACCTCATAAGTGTACTTGTCGTCGCTTTTATCGACAATCTTATCGAGCGACGCGAAGGCGTCAGATTCGCTATCGACATCTTTTGGCCTAGAGAAGAATAATACCGCTGCGGTTGCGCAACCGGCTACAGCGAGCACGGCGCAAACGATTGTTGCGATTTTCCACCCGAGGACATTATCTTTGGTTTGCTTTTTTGTTGTTTTAGGCATTTTATAATCTCCTTATGCTTAGAATTTTACCATAAAAAATACGCCCCGCAAGGGCGGTGGCGTATTTAGCGTTTCTTTTCCTTGACTTCGTTGCGGCCGAGGTTCTTCTTGGTCTCGGTGAAGACAACGTGCTTGCGAAGTACTGGATCGTACTTGCGAAGGCTGAGTTTGTCAGGGGTGTTCATGGTGTTCTTCTTCGTGTAATAAAGGCGAATACCAGATTCCTCAGAAACTAAACCAACAAGCTTGCGCTTGGTATTATTTTTCTTTGCCATACTGTCCGCTATTTTATCACAATAATTATTTTCTTGCAACAGATAGCTAGTGATACAATATAAGCATGAATATCACTAGCGAAGAATTCGACAAAGAAGTCCTAAGTTGCGACAAACCTGTCGTCGTAGATTTTAACGCGACTTGGTGTCCGCCGTGCCAGGCTTTACACCCAATGCTCGAGGAACTTGCCGATGAAAGCGACGAATATAAGGTTGTTTTTGTCGATATCGACGAAGACCCCATCTTAGCGACCGAATATCATGTCTCATCAATTCCGTGCCTAGTGTTTTTTAAGAATGGCGAAGAATATGAGCGCCGCGTCGGCCTCATACCAAAGAAGCGTGTTAAGAAGATTTTGGAGGCCTAATGTACGATATTTTGATTATTGGTGGCGGCCCAGCCGGACTCACTGCCGCGATTTATGCCCGCCGTGCCGGCAAGAAATGCCTCGTGCTCGAGGCGACCGCTTGCGGTGGACAGATTCTCAATACCGATAAGATTACGAATTACCCCGCTATGGCCTCTATTTCTGGTCCTGAACTAGCGCAAAATATGCAGCAACAAGTGCTAGATTTGGGCGCCGAGATTGAGTACGATAAGGCTACGATGATCACCGCGATTGACGGAGGCTTCTCCGTAAAGGGCGAGGATGGCGAATATGCTGCCAAATCTATTATTATCGCCGCCGGCACTTCTCCGCGCAAGCTCGGCCTTCCGCGCGAAGACGAGTTCATCGGAAAGGGTGTTTCATACTGCGTAACCTGTGATGGCGCATTTTACAAAGGTAAAACCGTATCGATTTACGGCGGAGGCTTCTCGGCCGCTTATGGAGCTCTCTATCTGGCGGATATTGCCGATAAGGTCTATCTCGTCCATCACCACGACGAACTCCGTGCAACCGGCAGCGTAATCGACGCAATCAACGCAAACTCAAAGATCGAGATGGTGCTCGGTTCAGATATTGCTGAGCTCGAAGGCTCCGAAAAACTAACCGGTATCGCGCTTGCCGATGGCCGTTCGCTAGAGGTAGACGCACTCTTTGTCTCAATTGGACGCGTGCCGCACTGCGATTTCTGCATCGACCTAAAACTCGACGACGAGGGATATATCGTTGCGGATGAGAGTTGCGAGACCAGTATTCCGGGCATCTTTGTCGCTGGCGATATTCGCACAAAAAATCTCCGCCAAATCGTGACGGCTACCGCCGATGGCGCCGCAGCCGCCGAGGCCGCAATCCGGTTCTTGAATTAACCTGAAGTTTATGCTAGTATAATCAACAGGTTGCCGCCTTAGCTCAGTGGTAGAGCACTTCCATGGTAAGGAAGGGGTCTCGAGTTCAAATCTCGAAGGCGGCTCCATTTTTGTTGCCTTGCCTTTGTTGACTTTGTGCTAATTTTGTGCTATAATTATAAGATATACACTATTTGGCTGGCACCTTAAAAACTCAAGAAAAGAGGAGTTTTTGCCAGCCATAAAAACACACACATAGGAGGTTTTTATGGACAAAAATGATTTGTTTTCAAACATTGCCGCACTTTACAGCAAAGCTGCTGGAACGGAGTTCGTCTTCGACGGCGACCACATGCCACCTACGGATGAGCAGCTCAGAATGCTGAAGGCCGCGCTGGCCTACCGCCTGACTTCAGATCAGTTTTACGTTATCGTGAAACATTTTGGTCTTGAAGGCGGCCCGAGGATTGGTATCGAGAATATCGCTCTCATCGGCCGAGATTCGTGGGAAGTCTACTGTGATGCGATGAATGCGCTCGGGAGAAATCCCCTTCCGCCATTTCCTATCACGACTATCGACGAGGATGTCGCACATAAACTCGGGTCCGACGAAAGCATTAAGCACCTCGGCCTAAGTACCCGCACTCTCAATACACTGTTCCGCTCCGACATATATACAATAGGGGATTTGCTAAGAGTCGAGAGAGGAAAACGGTTTTTCTGTAGAAATTTTGGCGATGGGAGCCGCAAAGAACTTGAGGCGGCAATGGCAAAAGCCGGCTACGCAAATTTTTCCGCACGCTGATATCTCTTTTCGAGAGGATAGCCCTCGGCTTCGGCCGGGGCTATTTTTTATCTTTCGCAAACGCCTTGAAGCAGAAGAAAACAAGCGTAATGAGTACCGCGAATGCGAGCGGCTCAATGACATAATCTTGCACGGTGTAATGGAATTCGGAGTGAGTGATGACGCCAGCCCAGAAGAGATCGAGGAGCGGCCAAATAATCATCGCGGCGACCGCGCTGATTGCCCAAAATACTAAGATTTGTAGATACTTGTTTCCAATTTTCTTTGCCATAGAGATATTTTAGCACAACAGAAAGGCTCCCTCTTAGAGGGAGCCTAACTAGGTGGAGGTCGTAAATTAGTGAAGAAACGAGAGTAAGGCGGAACCGAACATGCTACCGATGGCCGCCATTGCGAGACCATCAATTGCATTGCATTGTGCTGAGTCTAACGAAAATGCCATAAGCTCAAGCAGTTTGTCGTTGGGGACATAGCCCAGCTCATAGATACGCTGGACAATCAACTCCGAAAAGTCGGTTGCCACCTGTTCGACTTCGCCGCTCGCCAGATATCCGAGGAGAGCCGACATAGCTCTCTCGCCCATCGTCTTAATTTTATAGCGAGTTCTCGGAGAAGGCCTTCCCTTACGCTTTATGTTCATCAAGACGGAACGAGGTGCGCTGCCGCAAGTCTCGGTGTTGATGTAGCCCGCCATTTCCATATACCCCGCAAACGCGAAGGTATTCATATATGCAGCGAGCTTCTCGACCAATAATTGGCGCATATCTTCACTGAGCTTGCCACTGCCTTCGGCTACTGCCGCTGCCCTAAGAATTGACGAGAAGGTATCTTCCATCTCCTCGAGATAGAGTCTGCCGCCCTTCTTGTTCTTGATAACAAGATCGTACAAAAGCTGCCCCATAGCCTCAACGTCGTTCTCCTTGACCATCCTAAAAACATCTACGTTCGTGACTTCCATAGTAAGCCTCCTAGTTGTAAAAAGATTCAAGGCCCTTCAATGAGAGCCTCGTATTATTATCTTATCACGCTTTTGGCTTTTTGTCAAGGAGACAACAAAATACCCCCTCTAACAAGAGGAGGTATTTAAGGGGACATGAGAATTAAGCTTCCGTGCTGGCTTCGCTCGGGTTTTCGTCGTTGCTTTCGCTACTTTTCACTATCGCAGTCTCTATGTCTTCGAGTGACATGCCAGCCACGACTGGAATAACTTTGACGCCGCTGATTTCCGGTTCTCTGACACACATGCCCATCAGGGCGAAGAAGAGTCCTCTGCGTGTTTGCCAATAGCTTGCCTGTACCATCGGTATTATTGCGTCCATGGGGAACGATTCCTCTTTGTACTGGAACAAAACAAACAACGACGAGAGCTCTATCTCGCTGAGATTTCTAATGCTTTCAGCGGTCTTTTTTGTGCACTTGTTAGCTCTTATTGCTTTCAAGATTTTTTCCGGGACAAAAGCCCCCTCATCAGACTCATCAATCTCCAGTATCTGGCCAATAAACGCAATCATCATCGCCAAATTAACTACCTGGCTAGTGCGGGCAATAATCTCATTTACTACCTGCTCGTCATAACCTTCCTCGGGCTCAGCAATGCTAGCGAGCGCAAAGAATGTCTTTAGCCTTTCCGCATGTGCCGGGCAATGGCATTTCCAATGTCCGTCGGGTTTATAACCCCATCCCGCAAGTGCCTTCTCGATCTCCTTGGGATCATTCCTCTCCAAGAGCCCCCTAATGTCGTCAAACGAATTGTAAGCCATATCTCAAGCCTCCAAATTGTAAAAAGATTCAAGGCTCGACAAGCGAGCCTCGTTTCTATACCTTAACACTTCTATGGCATTTTGTCAATGCTACTTCAGGAAGCCGTTGATTATTTGGGATTCGGCCTGAAGCTGAGTGAGGCCGAGCGACATGAGCTTCGTGAGCTGTTCGCCGGCGATTTTGCCAATGGCGGCCTCGTGGACGAGCTGCGCGTCGACGTGTTTGGCGTCAAGTGACGGCGTTGCGATGACGGAGCCCTTGTCCTGGAGGATTGCGTCACACTCGGAGTGGCCGCGGCATTCATTGTCGCCTTCAATATGGAGCGTGAATTCCTGGCGCGATTCGTCAGTCGCGACGGAGCGCGAAACAATATCGGCGACGGAGTTTTTGCCGAGAAGCAATGCCTCGATGTGGGACTTCGCGTGCTGCCTGCCCTGGGTGAGCATCTTTTCGTGGATTAAGATTTTCGCGCCATCCTTGAGTTCAGCCTCCGTGATGCGCTCGGTCGAATCGACGCCACGAATCTGCTCGAGCTCGAGCTCGGCGTAGCTATTCTCGGCTAAATAAACCTTCGTCGTCGGATTAATCCACTTGCCAGTCGACGGGCCGGCGCCGTAATGTTTCTCGATATATTTCACCTTGGCGTTCTTGCCGATATGGAAAGTATGGACGCCATTATGCTCCGAGCGGCTGGCGCCACAGTTATAGATACCGCAGCCCGCGACGATTGTGACGTCAGCGTTGTCGCCGATATAGAAATCGTTAATGACGGTCTCCGTAAAGCCAGTCTTCGTGATGATGACCGGGATATGGACGACGTCGTCCTTCGTGTTTGGCTTGACGGTGATTTTTAGACCGCCCTTTTGGCCTTCAACGTCGATATTGGCCGAGCTCTGGCGGCCGACGGCCTCGCCATTAATGCGGAAGTTGTAGGCGCCTTGCGGGATTTCGTTAATGTCTGCGACCTCGCGGAAGAGGTCTTTTTCGATTTGGTCGAGAGTTTTCATGCCTGCTCCTCCTCTAGTTCCTCTAGCATCTTGGCGGCTGGGCCGGATTTGGCAATCTGGCCATCTTTTAGGACGACGATGCGGTCAGCCTGCGCCATGAGGCGCTTTTGGTGTGATATCACAATAATCGCGCAGTTGCGCTTGCGGAGCTTCTGGAAGACCTCCACAAGTCGATCGAAACTCCAGATGTCGATTCCAGCCTCTGGCTCGTCGAAGATCAGGAGTTTGGCTGGGCGCGCTAGGGCGCTCGCGATTTCGACGCGCTTCAACTCGCCGCCAGAGAGCGACTTGTCGATTTCGCGGTCCAGGTAGCTCACGTCGAGGCCAACCTCAGCGAGGAGGCTAGCAAAGTCGATGACGCCAGGATCGAGGAAAGTCTCCTGACCGGTTACGGCAATCTGCAATAGATCACGCACAGTCAAGCCTTTAAAATGTACCGGCTGCTGGAAAGAAAAGGCGATGCCCTTCTTTGCGCGCTCCGTGATCGGCAGCTCGCTAATATCCTCTCCGTCCAGAATAATCTGGCCAGAGCTCTGCTGTTCGATACCCGCAACAATCTTTGCGAGCGTAGATTTGCCACTACCGTTTGGCCCGGTAATGACGACGAATTCGCCGGGCTTGACTCTGAGCGACAGCTCACTCAGAATCGCGCGACGATTCGCTTTAAAACATAAATTTTTAAGACATATCATAGCCCTCTAATTATAGCATTTTGGTATAATGAAATTAATGGGAGCATCTGTAAAAATGAGCATCGACGGGCGCAAAACCGCGATTTTTAACGCCTACGAGGTGCCAGAGGATTTTCAAGCAAGAATCAATGACTTAATCGCAAAAATGGAGGAACTCGGCAAGGGCTGCAAAGATAGCGCCGACTTCGAGGCGAAGTTTGCTAGCTCGCCGCTGAACGCCGAATATACGCAATTATTTACCGACCTCGCGATGGGCGGAGCCAAGTGCAAGTATGGTCCAGCACCGGGCGAGATTGAGGAAGTCGACCAAGCAGAGGTCGCAAAGGATCTCGCAAAGGATTACGCCGAGATGGAAGTCGAAGGCGCCGTTCAACACGTGCGCGGTCGTGCATACCGTGCGGCCGAGAGTAAAGTGCGCGATATACCAGTGTTCGGCGACGCGATTGACGCGAAGCGCAAGTTTGATTTCTTTAAAACAATCACAGGAGGCAATAATGAAGAATAGTAGAATTATTTTCGGCAGCCTAATCGCCGCCATCGCGGTCGTAGCGGGCCTAGCGCTCGGTAGCTTGCTCTGGCAAAAGAGAGTGCCGGCGCTGCCAAAGGCCGAAGTCGCAAATAATGAACGCGGCCAAACTTTTGGCATTGATAAGAATATTAACGAAGCGAGCATTGATAAGTATCTCGATCGCGACGACGTCGTCTACCGCGATATGCGCATGCTCGAAGACCCGGCAGAATACGAGAAGATTGACGGCGACAGATTTCTATCTGGCATCGTCGAGGGATTCGAAGTTACGCCACTTCCTTACCTCGTGAACGTCGAGGGGCTTCCTGAGGCTGTCGGCAAAACCTACGAAGGACCGACGCTATTTACCGTAGCGGATGGCAAATATACCGCAAATTACAAAGAATCGAAGCGAATTCTCGAGGACTTATTCCCGAAAGATAAAAATATCTTCCTGATGTGTGGCGGTGGTGGCTACGCCGGCATGACGAAGCAAATGCTCGTTTCGCTTGGCTGGAATGCGGACAAGCTCTATGTCGTCGGCGGTTACTGGTACTACGAAGGCGAGCACGATATTAAGATCAAGCAAGACGACGGTAGTTTCGCGTTCTGGAAATTGGCTTATCACGATATCGACTTTAATAAGCTAACCGAGGTCCTTGATGACTAAAATCGCCAAGCGCTGGCTGATAGGGGGCGCGATTGGACTAGCGGTTCTCTTCGCTGCGGCCTTTACGGTCGCCATCATTATCCCGCACGATTCGCGCGTACGCCTCGAATCTTATGGCAAGAGTGAGTCGGTTTTACTCGACGACAAAGAGTACGAACAGATGATCGCAGACAAGCGCTCATTTCTCGTTATGGTGAACCGGCCAGGGTGCATTAGGACGGACGACATGAGCACTTGGTTTCTGGAATATCCCGAGGAAATGCAGTTTAAATACTACTCCATGAGCTGGGCGCATGCGAAGGATACGAGCCTACACAATTATGTGAAATATGCGCCATCGATTGCTGTGATTCGTAGCGGAGAGGTCATTGCCTGGCTCGACGCCGACTCCGAAGAAGACGAGAAATATTTTGGCGACCCAGAGGAGCTCAAGACTTGGCTGAAAAAGTATATAATTTTCTAGCCGAGAGTAGTATAATAGTAAAAAGCTAATAATTATTTTACAGATTGCGCCGAGCGAGTCTTAACTGCGAATGGATTTAAGAGATCCGCCCGGAAAATAGTGGAATAGTGGATGAGTAAAAAACATAAGCAAAATTTGGCTTACCGCGCCGCGAAGAGGACTTTTGATGTGCTCGTCTCGTGTATCGGTTGCATTTTTTTGCTGCCACTAACACTGATTGTGAAGATTGTCTACCTCGCGCATGGCGATAAGCACTCAATCTTCCTCGAACACTACCGCGTCGGCAAGAATGGTAAGATTTTCCGCATTCGTAAGTTCCGCACAATGGTCCCCGGCGCCGAAGCAATGCTTGACAAGCTAAAGAAAGACCCGAAGTATCGCGACGAATTCAAGAAGTACGGCAAAATTCAGGACGACCCACGCGTCAATAAATATAGCCGCTTCTTGCGAAAGTCTAGCCTCGACGAACTGCCGCAGCTCTATAACATCATTGCGGGGCACATGTCGCTCGTCGGGCCACGTCCACTCGTTGAAGGCGAGCTGGATGAGTTTGGCGGCGACCATAAGCGCTACGAGTCGATGAGGCCAGGTCTCACCGGCTGGTGGGCGGTTAATGGCCGCAGCGATATCGATTACAAGAAGCGCCTCGAGCTCGAATATTACTATGTCGATCATGCTAGCATCGGCCTAGATATAAAAATCATCTTCAAGACATTCGGTGCCGTTTTTGGTGGCGAAGGTAAGGGTGCGAAATAATGTCCGAGTTTGCCAAGATCATCATCGCTACGCACAAGAAGTACGATATGCCGAAGGACAAGATTTATCTGCCAGTACGCGTAGGCGCCGCGCTCGCCGATGACGATTTCGGCTACCAGCGTGACGACGAGGGCGAGAACATCTCCGCGAAGAACCCTTATTATTGCGAGCTCACCGGTCTTTACTGGGCCTGGAAGAATTGCGACGCAAAGTATATCGGACTAGTGCACTATAGGCGTTACCTAGGCATGAGGAAGACTCACGCAACAACGCCAGCTGGGCGCATGAAGAAAGTGCTGACCGAAGCACAGCTACGCCTGCTCCTCGCCGATAACGACATTATTTTGCCGAAGAAGCGTAATTATTACGTGGTCAATCTTTATGACCACTACGCGAATACTATGTACGTCGAACCGCTCGACGAGCTCCGCAAGATCATCATGAGCGATTATCCGGAATATTATGCCGAGATGCGCAAGCTCGAGAAACGCAAGACCGCGCATATTTTTAATATGTTCGTCATGCGGAAGGATATTCTCGACGATTACTGCAAGTGGCTATTCGAGATTCTCGGTAAACTCGAGAAGAAAATTGATGCAACGAAGTATAATGCCTTCCATGCGCGCGTCTATGGGCGTTTATCCGAGTGGCTTCTAGATGTCTATATCCGGACGAACAAGCTGAAGTTTGTCGAGGTGCCAGTGATTAATATTGAAGGCGAGAGCTTCGTGAAGAAGGGCGTGGGGTATGTTGCGTCGAAAGCTCTTGGGAGGAAGTATGAAAAAAGCTACTAAAGATACCCTCGTCTCCATAATAGTACCGGTTCATAATGCCGAGAAATACCTCGACGATTGCATAAGCTCTCTTACCGAGCAAACATATGCCCACATAGAGATAATTTTAGTAGACGACGGCTCGACTGATGACAGCAAAAATATTTGCAGTAAATGGGCCATGAAAGATAAGCGCATAGTCACTTTAAGCCAGCATAATCGAGGCGTGTCCACCGCAAGGAATCATGGATTATCCAAAATCCGCGGTGACTATGTCGCGTTTGTGGATGCTGATGATTGGGTCGATAAGGATTATATCAACTCCCTCTTGACTGAAATTAAAAAGACCAAGGCAGATATCTGTATTTGCGGCTATAACAGAATCTCCGGCGCCGTCTCTGAAGAGTTCCAAAATGCAACAACCAAAATCAATGCCCGCGATTTTTTCCTCGGCATTTTGCGCATTCAGACCGGTTTCGGCGTATGCTATTGTAAAATATATCGTTCGGATATTGCAAAAAAAATCGCGTTCAACGAAAAACTAGTCGTAGGCGAAGATGCCCTGTATAATCTCGAGATTTCCGAGTCCGTTAGCAAAATAGCCGTAATCAAGCCGGCTCTCTACAATTACCGAGTTAATAATAATTCCGTCGTGCATTCTTACGATAGCAACTACGACAGAAAATATCTGCACTCGATGGAAGCGGCGAAAGCCATAATCGAACGCCATTACAAAAATGATGATGAAGTGTCCGACTCTTTCTCAAGCTATATCGCCTTCCATGCCATGCTGGTTGCCGTAAATTTTTGCTGTAACCCTAAAACGCAGCACAAAATACGTAGCCTTAAATTGACAATGTCGAAACAGCTTTTTCGCTTCGGAATAAAAAACAGTCGCTACAGATTTTTCCCAAAAACAAAACAAGTCGTACTTTTTTCTCTAAAACATAGATTATATGCCCTATGCGCCCTACTGTGCTCATATAGGCAGCGCCAAAACAGAACCCAAGGAGGGCAATAAGACATGGCGACTAGAGTTCTCATTTTTGGGATAACTGACGTTATGGGCGGCATGGAGAGCGTAATTATGAACTATTATCGCAATATTGATCGTAGCTCCATCCAATTTGACTTCCTATGTAATACTAAAAAGGTCGCATATGAGGACGAAATTACCAGTATGGGCGGTCGTATTTTTAGAATTACCGCGAGAAGCAAGGATTTTACTAAGTATAAAAAAGACATCAAATCATTTTTTGAGAAACACGCAAAAGATTACTCATGCATTTGGGTAAATACGTGCAGTCTCGCCAATGTCGACTATTTGAAATACGCAAAAAAATACGGAATCAAAAAAAGAATAGTACATTGCCACATATCCCAAAACATAGACTCGTTGGTTCGTGGTCTTCTTCACAAATGGAACAAGCTGTTCATAAAAAGATACGCTACGGATTTCTGGTCATGCTCGCGGTCCGCCTCTGGTTATTTTTATAGCAAATCTATTCTTACATCCAATAATTATCATTTAATAAATAACGCCATTGACGTCAGGAACTTCTCTTTTAACAATTCCGCACGAAGCAGAATGCGAAAGGCGCTCGGGATAAGAAACGAACTAGTCATCGGTAACATTGGCAGATTTTGCGCACAGAAGAATCAGCCGTTTTTAATAGACATTTTCAACTCAATTACGATGAGCTTGCCAAACGCGCTCCTTATTTTAGTCGGCGAAGGAGGCGATAAAGAGTTGTTGTTGAATAAAGTGGATCGATTGGGCCTGAAAAACAATGTCTTGTTTTTAGAGCCAAGAACCGACATACAAGACTTATTGCAAGCGATAGATATTGTTATAGCCCCGTCTCTATGCGAAGGATTGAGCCTCTCTTTGCTCGAGGCGCAAGCCAGTGGTGTCCCAGTTTTCACCTCCTCGAGCGTTTCGCGTGAGTGCAAAATGTCCGACTATATTTATTTTTATGATTTATCCATGCCTAGCTCGATGTGGGCTCAGAAAATCCTGGACGTAATTAGCAAGTGCGACAAAAGGGAGTCTAGAGTAAACTATATACGGCAAAAGGGGTTTGATATATCCGCGGAATCAAGAAAAATGGAAAAATACCTGACATGTTGAGCACACAATTATCCGCTAAGCTCCGGCCCCTTTTAAAATGCTTATTTTTTGCTGGATACTCGATATTGCTAATAACCGATAGCTGCAAGAAAATCGGGTTCATCAATGATTCGCGCCACATCCTAAACGCGGTCGCTTATTCTTTTTTGGTTATTTGCGGCGCGCTTTCACTATCGCACGAGCTGAAGCATAACATTCGGAGCAGAAAACTTTTCATCATGCTATTATCTTGGATAATCGGCCTTGCGACTTTTCTCGCAAGCAACAATTTTACTTTTGTTAGAATCGCGATTGTCATAACGTCCGTCGGTTGTCTCGATTTTAAAGAAACCGTATGCGCAGATCTGCTACTTAAGTGTGTCATTTTCTGCGCCCTAATTGCACTGCCGCTGCTTAATCTGATGCCGTTCACCACACTCCTTCGAGCTGACGGTTCAGTTCGCTATGCATTCGGCTTCGAGCATCCGAACGCATTGAGCACCTATATATTCTCTATCGTGTCGGATATGCTAATCTTATATTTCATCGATAAAAAAGGCACGAAGGTCCGCGATATGTTATTTGCCGGTTTTGTCGCAATGATGGCATTCTCGTCGTATTTCGTAATGAATTCGCAAGCAGCAACATTAGCCCTTGTTTTAATCTCAATATACTTATTGCTGCATAATTTCATTAACAGGATGCTCTGCAATAAGGCCATGCTTCTTTTACTGAGGAATACATTTATCTTATTATCCGTCATAACATTCTCTTTAACGCTATTATCTTTTATAAACCCCAGCGCCCGTTCATTCCTCGACAAACTATTTAGCAATAGATTCAGTAATTTCTTGACGTATATAGGCCACACTGGCTTTTCCTTTTTTGGCACCTCTAGGCCTTATTCTATCAACGGCGCCTATCTAGATAGCATGGCATTGGGCTCGCTGCTAAACTTTGGGATTGCTGCTTTCGGTTTTCTCTGCGTCATTACGCGAAAAAGCCTCGACCGTATGTTCCGAGACAATCGCCCTGAAACCGCATTCCTATTCATTATTGCTTTGTTTTTAGGTTTTACAGATACAAACATGATGCTACCGACGCAGAATATCCTTCTAGTTTATTTCGCTTTTCTGAACACGAGAGATCCGTCGTCTGCGCCACAAGCGAGTTATTCCTCTGCAAGGAATATCTATTTCTGCACAACTTACTATCATGTATTAATTGCGACAGTCAAAGAGATAGTCGCCAAGAGTCAAGACCCCATGATCGCGCTCTGCTCAAACTGGGGAGATCGTTCGCTAGTAGCAGACAATAGGCTACTCGCCCGCCTAAAGAAAAGCAACGTGTTTTCCGACATAACTACCCTAGATATATTCAAAATATACGGCGTCTCCGACAATATCAACGAGGTGTCGGCAATAACCAAACTGAAGATAATGGAATCATACAAAAAACAGCCGCTCGTCGAAATTCCGGTCAACTCAAATGTTTTTCTTTTTAGCGACGCTGCATTTATAGGTCGAATTATTAATCATTGCGGCTATAAATACCATTTAATCGAAGATGGACTAGACTGCTTCATAAGTAACGCCAAAAACATAAAGGCAAGGCGCGGCATTCATTACGCGCTTAAGCGTCTTCTTGGGATGCGAGATATGGGCGAATCCAAGAATATAATTGACGTGGAAGTCAACAATAAGTCTGGCGTAAATCTACCAAACAAGGTAATAGAAGTCCCCAGGAAGTCCCTTTTCTCCAAGTTAAGCGTCGAAGATAAGCAGATTATCGTGAGTATTTTCTTGCCAAAAATTCCTTCTAGGGATTTGTCCCTAGCATCCATTATCATTACTCAACCCTTCTATGACGACGGTTTCCTCGATAGCGCAAAGCAACAAGTTAGGCTCTATGGCGAGATAATAAGAAACTATTGCCATTCTAGCGAAGTTATCATCAAAATGCATCCTAGAGAGACAACAGACTATTCGCCTATCGCCAAATCAAAAAGAGTTATCATCCTTAAAGATAAATACCCTATTGAATTGCTTAATTTTCTCCCTAACACCCATTTTGGCACCGCAATTACCGTGAGCTCGACATCTCTTTCGACACTGAACGCCAATAATAAAATATTACTGGGCTGGGAATACTTAGATAACTTCAAGAAGGAGATTCGCAGTGGAAAAAAATAACGAAAGAGGCGAAGCGGTAAAAGCGGGCGTCTGGTATACTCTTTCGAATTTCCTTATTAAAGGATTAGCGTTTTTAACAATGCCAATCTTTACTCGCATCATGTCGAGCTATGACATAGGCATTTTTTCAAATATTATTTCCTGGTTTAATATTTTAGCAATTATCGCCACCTTTGAAATTTATTCTTCGGTCGCAATCGCTCGGTTCGATTACAAAAAGGATTTAGATTCATACATCTCATCATCACTAGTACTAGGTTCAGTTATTACATTGGGTTTTTATCTCCTTGCGCTCATATTCCACACTTACGTAGAGCAACTGCTAATGATAAACTTCACGACCCTAAATATCATCTTCATATACCTTCTGGTATATCCAGCGATTCAGATGTATCAGATGAAAAATCAAATACAATATAAGTACCGGCCGATTATCATTACTTCCCTCCTGAGCGCCCTCCTCTCCACTTTTCTCTCGATTCTACTCGTAGTCTTATCAGCAGACAAACTCATGGGGCGCGTGATTGGCTATTTTGCTCCCTTAATAGCAATGTCTGCCGTCATATACGTCGTCCTATTAGCAAACGGAAGGAGTATATCGAGAAAATATTGGAGGTACGCCTTGGCTATTTCCTTCCCGTTAATCTGGCATCTATTGGCCGGCTACCTTCTGAGCTCGGCTGATAAAATTATGATCACGAAGATGATCTCGCCAGAAGCTAACGCGTCCTATAGCGTAGCCTATACAATATCTTCTATAGCATCAATCCTCTGGGCGTCAATGAATAATGCTTGGTCTCCATGGGCTTATAAAAGAATGGACGAGAAAGATTACACTTCGCTCAAAAAGAGCTCTAAGCCCTACACGTTTTTCTTTGTAGCGATAGTATTCCTGCTGTTATTAATAACTCCCGAACTGCTCCTAATAATGGGAGGAGAGAAATATGTGCAGGCAAAATATGTCATGCCGCCAGTTATGATTGGCTACGTGTTTCAGTTTATATATTCCCTGTACGTTAACATCGAATTTTACCATAAGAAGCAAAGGAATATCGCAATCGGCACGATTATAGTAGCTTTCCTTAATATCGGACTAAACTTCATATTTATCGGGTTATTTGGATATATAGCAGCTGCGTATACGACGCTTATTGGCTATCTGTGCCTGTTAGCCATTCATTTTTACTTAGTGAAAAGACTAAAATGCACAGGCTGGTATGACACTAAGTTCTTTTTAAAGATATCACTGGCCGCCTTAGCGTATATACCCGTCTGCTCGCTGCTATACTCCAATAATATGATGCGGTATACCTTCATAGCCGCCTTAGCTGCCATTCTCTCTCTCATCCTCATAGTTAATCGCAAGAAGATAGGAGGGCTGACTAAAAGCGTTCCGCTGTTCAAAAAAGTGTTATCATTAATGAAGAAAGAAGACAACTAATGAGAATACTAGCTATTATCCCGGCAAGGGCCGGTTCAAAAGGCATCCCTAATAAGAATATCCGGATCATCGGAGGCCACCCTCTTGCATATTACGCCATTAATAATGCAAAAATGTCGAAACGCATCACCGATATTGTCGTGAGTACGGATTCGCCAGAAGTAATGCTTATCGCGAAGCAAATGGGGGTGCCCGTAAGAGAAAGAGATCCCGCATTATGCGGTGACAGTACAACTCTAGATTCGGTCGTTTTCGACGCTATTCCGAAAGGCGAAACCTACGACTATGTCGTCACTATGCAACCGACCAGCCCTACCCTAAAGACGGAAACGTTGGATAAAGCAATTGATCACGCGATCAGCGGTGACTATGATACCGTCATTTCCGCAATCAATAAACCCCACCTATCCTGGCGCGATGGCGACAATGGAAAGAAACTTCCAAACTATAAAGAGCGTCTCAATCGTCAGTACTTGCCCGCTAATTATCTCGAGACGGGAGCCTTCGTTATCTCTAAAACAAGCTGCGTCAGCAATACTAGCCGTATTGGAGATAAAGTTGACATATTCGAGGTGCAGGAAGATGAAGCCCTAGATATCGATTCGTTTTTCGATTTACAAAACGCCGAAATGGCCCTTCAGAATAAAACAGTAGCTATATATGTGAACGGCAACGGCGCTCGGGGGACTGGCCATATCTATCGAGCACTGGAGCTCGCAGACGAGTTTCTCGTAAAGCCAGACATCTATTTTGATGTCAACCAAACAAATCGCGACTTATTCGGCAAAACGACCCACTCATTAATCCCCGTCAACGGCATAAACGAGCTATTTGAAATCTGTAAGAAAAAGAATTACAGTATTTTCATCAATGACATTCTAAATACGAGCGTCGATTATATGTTTGCCCTTCGCAATGTTCTACCAGAAGCAAAAATTGTCAATTTCGAGGATGACGGAGAGGGCGGTCGCTATGCTGACTTTGTTTTTAATGCGCTATATACCGAGAGCGAATATAAGAACGTCTACGCCGGCCACAAGTACTATATTTGCGCAAAACCATTCTTATTCTTCGAACCGATCAAAATTAACGAGAAGGTCAAGAATATCTTGGTTACTTTCGGCGGGGCAGATCCGATGAGATATACAGAGCGCGTTCTAGATATTATCGAGAAAGATGAGTATCTGAATTATAACTTCACTATAGTCCTCGGCAAAGCAAAGAATGAAGAAGAAATATTAAGCAAATATGGTAATCACGCTAATATTAAAATATTAAAGAATATTACGAATATGGCCGAAATCATGAGCTCAAACGATATCGCGATCACGTCTCGCGGCCGTACAGGGTATGAACTGGCCATCCTCGGCATACCGACCATCGCTATGGCGCAAAACAAGCGCGAAGAGCAGCATAGGTTCATTTCGGAGGAGAATGGTTTTGAATATCTAGGTTCCGATCCGAGTAGTGAAATAATCGAGGGAACTTTGAAGACATATTTAAGCTTAAGCTCAGACGCACGAAAACAGCTCCAGGCTCGCATGCTTCATAGCGATTTAAAAGACGGCAGAGGCAGAGTGATGAGCATAATTAACAATGGCTATTTCCTCTAGTCGCGCTCATTTCCTCATTTATCACCTTTATCATATGTTTATGTGTCAGTAAAACCAGACAGTGGTGTTTCAAACTAATTCGAATCGATAGTATAATTAATAAAATAGGAGCAAAGCAATGAGAACAACTAAACCATACCTAATCGCCGAAATGGGCGTCAATTTCTACGATACCGCTAAGGAGCTAAATATTACTCCGCTTGAAGCCGCAAAGCTGTACATTGATAAGGCGTCCGATGCCGGCATTGATTGCGCGAAATTTCAATCATACAAGGCTAATACTATTGTTTCAAAGAACTCTCCGGCCTATTGGGACACGACAAAAGAGCCGACAAAAACACAATACGAGCTGTTCACCAAATTCGATAGTTTCGGGGAAAAAGAATATCGAGAGCTTTGCGACTATACGCACAGTAAGGGAATGGACTTCACATCTACTCCTTTCGACTATGCTTCGGCCGACTATCTTTATGATATGGTAGATTTTTATAAGATCTCGTCTTCGGATCTTTCCAATATCCCTTTTATACGACATATTGGCTCAAAGGGGAAACCAGTTATCCTCTCCGTCGGCGCATCGTATTTATCCGAGGTCGACGAGGCGGTCAGGGCACTATCCGAGTCTGGCTGCCAAGACATAACGATATTGCATTGCGTATTATCATACCCGACTGCTCCAGAAAATGCCAACCTTAGAATTATCAAAACTCTCCACGAAGTTTTCCCAAACATAAAAGTCGGCTTTAGCGACCATGTCGCCCCAGATAAATCGATGATGACTCTCGCTACCGCCTACCTTATGGGTGCCGACGTCATCGAAAAACACTTTACGCTAAATAAGCACCTGAGGGGAAACGACCACTACCACTCTGGCGACCCAGACGATTTTAGGTTAGCTATAGCGAATTTCAAATGGATCGACGAAGTGCTTGGCGACGGCGAAAAAACCGTTCTCGACTGCGAGAAAATTCCACGAAGAGAAGCTCGAAGATCGTTAGTTCTCACTAGAGACATGAAATGCGGAGAAGCGATTACGCCTAATGATATAATGCCAAAAAGGCCAGGCACCGGCATTTCGCCTATCTATACGGATATAGTCATAGGTCGCAAAGTAGTTAAAGACCTTCCAGAGGACACTATTCTTCAATGGGATATGGTATAAAACCCTCGTCTACCTCCAACAAGCACAACGATAAACGCTTGCTATATCTAGATACTCTGAATATTGTCGCAATCATAGCAGTCTTACTTATGCACCACAACGGCAATGTTCATTCTTTCAGCCAATCATCGAGCTGGATTACGTCGCTGGCCGTCGAGACCGTCTTTTACTTCGCCGTGCCAGTATTCATTATGATTACTGGAGCGACGCTGCTTGGCTACCGCCAGAAGTATGACACAAAAACCTACTTCAAGAAGCGTTTCGCCAAGGTGCTCATCCCGTCAATCGCATGGATGATAATAATGTTTTGCTGGCATGTCTTTATTCGTAAAGATTTGGCCATAACCGACTGGTCGCCGGCGAGCATTTTGAATATTTTCACTGCTAGCCGCGAAAATACCGTTTATTACTATCTGTTTGTAATACTAGGCCTTTATCTTACAATCCCATTATTTGCGCCTCTCGCGGAAAAGAAATACCGCAAGTTGCTTTGGTATGGCGTAGTCGCATTCTTCGTCTTTAATGCTCTATTGCCGAATCTGTCTGCCCTTGTCGGTATAAACTACAACAGCGATTTTAGCGTCAGAATTGGTTCCTATGTCGTCTATTTGTTCCTCGGATATCTCTTGAGTACGGCGAAAATTCAAAAGAAATACCGTATTCTGCTGTACTTGGGGGGGGTCCTCGCCATCATTTGGCGTTATACGACTACGCTTAACGCTTCGTTTGCGCACGGATATCTCGTCAAAACAACCTGGGGCTACACCCAGTTCCACACGATTATTCTTGCTTCTGCGGTTTATGTATTTGTCAAGAACCTCCCGCTCGACAAGGTCTCCGAGAAAGCAAAAGCCATCCTCGCAAAACTAGCTAGCTGCAGCTTCGGGATATATCTCTGCCATATGATGGTCATGTATTACGAAGGCGGCGTTCTTAAGAGGCTCGGCTTGCCAACTGGCTCCTGGATTTACCGCTTCCTCTGCCCATTTCTCACTTACGCTCTTTGCGTCGGGCTAGTTCTAATCCTCAAAAAGATCCCGTTCTTACGCCGCATCGTCCCATAAGTGTGCTACAATAATAATAAGCATTAACGGTCTGACCCACCGTAGATGTGGAGTGTGAACACGTGGAGTGTGATCACTATAATCAAAAAGCGGCTCTTTATCCGCCAGGCTATGGACATGAGGCCTGGCGGATGCCGCATCTAGGCCTATGCGCCCCGCACAATCATGAAGAAAACTACGAAGATCAAAATCGCGAAGATTGTCGCAATCTGTCTCGTTGCCATTCTCTGGATGGGCGGTATTTTTAAGCTTTCTAGTATGAATTCCGACAATTCTAACGGTCACAGTACTGATATTCTCGCCGTCTTTATCGAGGATACACTAGAGGTAACAAATAAGGCCGGCATCACAAATTCCAATCCTAGTGACAAGAAGCTCGCGAAAGCGACGAAACTCATTAATGCCCCGCTACGCAAAGTCATGCACGCGAGCGTTTACTTCATCCTCGCCTTTATCGTCATGCTCGTATGCGGCATCATTTTCGACCATAATCGCTACGCGCTAAGCTGCATTATTGCTTTCTGCGTGGCCGCTATTTTCGCCTGTACTGACGAATTTCACCAAACTCTAGTGCCAGGACGCACCGGCCAAGCCCTAGACGTTCTCATCGATTCTGCGGGCGCCGCAGCAGGAATTTTGTTTTATTCTACCTATCGTTTTGCGTACTGCCTAGGCATGCGCCATCAAAAAGCATTAACCAATAAGGAGAAAGTGGATGCCAAGCAAGAGTAGCAAATCCATCGACGGCCTGACGAGGAAGCCAGCCGCCAAGAAGCCGGCAGCAAAGAAGCCAGCTAAGAAACCAGTCGCAAAGAAGCCTGTCGCTATCAAGGTAACGGACCTCGACGCGCAGCCAGTAGTCGCCGAGCCGATTGTCGAGGAGCCAGTAGCGGCCCCGGCCGAACCAGAAACGCCTGTCACTGACGATATCTCCGCCGAGATTGCTAACCTCGAGAAATCTGAACCAGAGATGACTGCCGAGCAGCCTGCTGCAAAGAAGGCCATAAAGAAGCATAGCCTCGCCTCTAAGATTATTTGCCTCGTACTTCTCCTTGCCGAGGCAGTAACTGGCGGACTCTTTATCTACGCTCTCCTTAAGCTCAACGTACTCGCCGACTGGCAGAACTACGCGATTATCGTAGTAATGGTTCTACTCTTCCTATTCACGACGCGCAAGCTCACAAAGAAGAAAGCCAAGAACGTCACTCGCATCATCTGCTGCGTCATCGCCGGCCTACTCGCTATCGGCTACGGCGTCGGGTTCTACTATATCAGCACCGTTTCTAGCTTCCTCCAGAAGATTACGACCATCGACAATACTGAGACCCAGGAATATTCCGTCGTCGTCTACAAAGATAGCGGCATCAAGAAGATCGAGAAACTAGCCGGCAAGAATATCGGCTTCCAGAGCGGCAACATCCACCTAAAGCTCGCTGAAAACAAGCTCAAAGAAGCCGTCAAATACTCAAAGAAGGAATATGACGACCTTGCCAGTATCTTCATCGATATGGATAATGGTACGCTTTCTGCCGTCTCGATGGCCTCTAGCTATCTCGAGGTGCTCAAGGAAGACGCAAAGGATTATTACGACAAGCTAAAGGTTATCTATACCTACGAGATCGAATTCGAGAAGGAAAAGAAGACAACGAAGAAAGTCGATATGGAAAACGAGCCATTCGTTATCTATATCAGTGGTACCGACTCTAGAAACGGCGTGAAGGCGACCGCGCGTAGCGACGTTAATATGCTTGCCGTCATCAACCCAAAGAAAAACAAAATCCTCCTCGTTTCTGTCCCGCGCGATTATTACGTCCAGCTCCACGGCACCACTGGCAAGAAGGACAAGCTCACGCACGCCGGCATTTATGGTATCGACATGAGCAAGAACACGATGTCCGACCTCTTCGGCGGCGTCGAGATTGCTCACACCGTCAAGGTTAGCTTCAAGACCGTCGAAAACCTCGTAAACGCGGTCGATGGTATCGACATTTACTCCGACCAATCCTTCACGGCATGGACTGATCGTAGCTGCCGCATCCCGAAGGGCGACATTCACTTAGACGGCCGCTGCGCACTCGCATTCAGCCGCGAACGCATGTCTTACTCTACCGGCGATCGTCATCGCGTAGAAAACCAGCAGAACGTCCTCACGGCCATTCTAAAGAAGGCAACGAGTATTCAGTATATCGTAAACTATCCAAGGCTCCTCAGCGCCATTGAGGGCACTTTCCAGACCAGCCTTAGCTACGAGGACATCACAGGGTTCGCTAAGATGCAGATGAACACGATGAAGAACTGGGAAATCGAGCAATATAGCGTAAATGGCTCCGGCAGCACCCAGCCGACTTATAGTATGGGCAGTCAGCCGCTCTATGTGATGATCCCGGATCAGAATACCGTCAACGAAGCTATTACGAAGATTCAGGACACCCTCTCCACTAAGTAGCCTTTTGACAAAAGTGAAGCTTTCTGCTATTCTAGTCGGATAGCTAGCTTCACTTTTTTGGTCGCTAAGCTAAATAGTACATTGGAGGTTTACACCACATGGACAAATTCGGCAATTTGAAGATCTCGGAGTTGATCACTGAGCTCGTCGGAGCAGCACGCAAGAAGTCGCAGAGTAATGCCCTGAAGGCGAAGGTCGAAGAAGATGGCCTTGTCGCCATCGGAATCCAGACCATCTCGGCAGAATCAAAGGAATGGTCCAAGCTCGACTCTGGCGGCACGTTTATCCTTCATTATCGTCCTCTTTTCAAAAAAGGGAAGATCGAAGGAAAAATTGGCAGACGCTTCAAGGCCCGCACAGAGAGGATCGAGCAGGACATGCAGGCTTCATCCAAGGATAGAACGCGCCATGTTCATCTGGACGATTGGTCAGTCGACAGCGATCTCGGTTCTACTTGTAGCTTCGAGATCAAGGATTTTAAGACGAACGAGCTTCATATGAGGATCGGCATCTTCGTATCTGGAGACACAGACTTCGCTAGAGAGTGTTGCTATGCCGCCCACAAACAGCTCGAGCTGATGATCCTGAAGCACTGCCAGGACGTCAAGACCGACGGAACAACACGGCGCATTATCTATACGCCGGCAGCGATTCCGGACCCGACCATAAGAGCGATTGCATCCTAAAGGTAAACCAACAAACAAAAAATGCCGGGCCTCCTGGAGGAGAGACCCGGTTTTTAAATGCGCTTAATAATCTACGCCTGGCATCATTATGTCTATGGTTGCCGTGACGAGCTTCGGCTGGATGTTCTGAAGCTTCACGAGCGCAACGATTCCCATAATATTCTCTACCTCAAACGCATCCGCATAAGAAAGACTGGCAGTAATATTATAATCTTCATCGCGAGTTACCCCCCTGACTCTGAGGTTGCTGAGGCCCGCATGCTCGAATGGGATTGCAACAATTGAGCTGGACTTGAAGAATTCCGCAGGAACGCTATAGGCGCCACTATGGCCAGATGCGTCGAGAAGCGCGTTGAGCTTATCCTGGCTATTGATAATATAGTAGTTTTGGCCCTTTTGAACGCCTAGCTTGTCTAGAAGAGTTCTAGTATTTCCCGGATATACTTCTCCTGTAGAATAGTGAAGATATTCAACTTCGTAGTCGACGGCCTTTACTTCGACAATCTTTTCCTTCTGGCGCTGTTCGGCATTTTCATTGTCAAACTTACGTTGAGCGTTCATGCCGAAAGTGATGAGCGACAAAACGAATGCTGCGCAAAGCAAAACGCTCACGACAGCGGTAATAATGATCTTCGCGTTGAAGCTTTTTTCTTCGGTTTCGTTGTGGTTTTCGTTATCCATTTGCCTTCCCTTTTTGCTTACTTGGCTAGATCTTCATGATCTCCGCTTCTTTTTCGGCGAAGAGCTTATCAATCTCGGTATTGAACTCATGAATCATATCGTCGACAGCCTTCTCGGCGCGCTTCTTGGCATCTTCGGCAAGCTCCATGCCCTTAATGTCTTTGCGAGCATCTTCACGGGCCTGGCGGAGCTGAACTTTGGACTCCTCGACCTTGGCACTAGCAGTCTTTACGATTTCCTTGCGGCGCTCCTCAGTGAGCGGAGGAATCGGGACGCGAATCACACGGCCGTCATCGGCTGGATTGAGACCAAGAGCCTGATCGGCACGAATTGCACTAGAAATCTTCTCGATGTTACTCATATCGTACGGGGTAATTAGGAGCATAGTTGCGCCCTGGACGGTAATATTTGCAATCTGGTTGAGCGGCATGTACTGGCCATAAACCTCTGCTTTTACGTTAGCGAGCATATCTGGGTGCGCACGACCGGTGCGAACCTTCTTCATTTCTTCTTTGAAACGGTCCACCACTGCTGTCATTTTGGCTTTTACGCCGTTAGTATCGAACATAGTTTGTCAAACTCCTCTTTATCTTTAAATTTTAGCACGATATCACCTGAGCCGCGAGCACTAGTGCTGATGCGGACTTTCACGCCTAATTTCTTGCTGATAGTTTTCGCTTCCGCGTCGGCATTAATGCGCGCCTTGTAGGCACCCTTGCCGGCTTTTTCGCTCTTGCGACCCTTGAGGTCGACGACGTATTGCTCGACCCTGCGGGCAGTCCAACCTTCGTTTACAATTTTCGGTAAAACTGCCTTCACCTGAGACGGCTCGAGCGTCACGAGTGGGCGCATCTGACCCTCAGAAAGCTTGTGCTCGACCATAGCGTGCTTCGCTTCGTCTGGGAGGCCAAGGAGACGCATCGTGTTTACGATAGCAGGCTCACTCTTGCCGACACGCTTCGCAATCTCAGTATTGCTGAGATTGAATTGATCGCGGAACTTCTGGTAAACCGTAGCAATTTCGATCGCATTGAGGTCTTCGCGCTGGACGTTCTCAATCAAAGAGAGCTCGAGGCGATTCTGCGCACTAAGAGTGCGGACGATGGCTGGGATCTTGTTGAGGCCAGCAATCTTGCTAGCGCGCCAACGGCGTTCGCCAGCGACAATCTTGTACTTGCCGGATTCTTTTACGACCACGATTGGCTGAACGACGCCATGCTCCTTGATGGAGGTAGCGAGAGCGTTTAACTGCTCTTCATTAAAGTTGCGGCGTGGCTGATCGGAATCTGGAATAATTTCATCTAGTGCGATTTCTTTGAGGTCACTGACGCGCTCGTCCTCTTCGGCAGTTGGGTCAAAAAAATCGTCAATCCCTTCGGTCGGGATGAGTTTATCGACGCCACTACCAAGACCGCGCTTCATGCTCATTTCGTACGCTCCAAAACCTCGTCCGCAAGAGACTTATAGGCTTTCGCGCCCTTGCTAAAACGGTCGTACATGCCAATTGGCACGCCATGACTTGGCGCCTCGGCGAGGCGGACGTTGCGTGGGATCTGAGTGTCAAATACCTTGTCTTTGAAGTAGCCCTTAATCTTCGCGAGAACATCAGAGCTCAAGGTCGTCCTCTTGTCATACATCGTAGCGAGGACACCGAGAAGCTTGAGCTTCGGGTTGATGCCCTTCTTGATGTCGTTCACGGTGTGAAGCAAGTCTGCGACGCCCTGGAGCGCGAAGAACTCGGTCTGAACTGGGAGCAATAGATAATTGGCTGCAGCCATACCGTTCACCGTTAGGAGCGAAAGGCTCGGCTGG
Organism: uncultured Candidatus Saccharibacteria bacterium; assembly: GCA_947305655.1. Lineage (GTDB taxonomy): Bacteria > Patescibacteriota > Saccharimonadia > Saccharimonadales > Saccharimonadaceae > UBA2834. The sequence continues at coordinate 27,809 of CAMZEA010000004.1, forward strand.
CTATCGATGATGATATAGTCGTAATCTTTAGCGACGCTAGCAACAGCGCGCTTCAAAACGAAGAACTTGTCTGGGCTTTCAAGGCCGCCCATATTTACCTCGGCATCAGCGAGCTCAACAGTAGTCGGAGCAATGAAGAGCCTCTTGCACTTCTTTTTGTCCGGCTGGACAATAACGTCCTTTAGCTCAACTTCACCAAGCATCACGCCCACGATGGTCTTCATCGAATCCTTCTGATCAATGCCTAGACCAGAAGTCGCGTTGCCCTGTGGATCAAAATCAATGAGGAGAGTCTTTTTGCCGGCCTTCGCCAAATAAAAAGCAAGATTTACAGAGGTCGTCGTTTTACCAACACCTCCTTTTTGATTCGTAATCGTGATGACCTTTGCCATAGTTCTATTTTACCACAAGTAGGAGTCGATTATCTCAGGAATCGGAATCTCGAGCAGCACTAGGCAGTTTTCGTCGAGACGCTGGCCAAGATGATTGATGAGGTCGATATCTTCCCTGAAGAATTTCACCTTCGGATTTACTTCGCGCGTAGCCTCGCCGCTGAGAATGAGGACCTCGGAAACCATATCATAGTTGAGGTTCGCAAGCTTTCTGACGTCATCGGTAACGACGATGCGATCTGGCGCCTGGATGCTGTAGAGCGCCTGCATGCCGTATTTCAAAGAGGTAGCGGAAGTCGAAGCGGAATCATCGAGGATGATTGCGTTATGCATACCCTTTGCTGGCGACATGCGACCGTGGACCGGACGAATGTTTTCGATGCCATCCTTAATACGGTCGTCGTCAATCTGGAACAGGCGCGCAATCGCAAATGCCATGACAACTGGGCGGAGATTATGCTCGCCAATGAGCTTAACCGTAGCCGGGAAATGATTGCGGTCGAGGTCGACAATGTCGCCCTTCTGACCGTCGAGGCCAGAATCATGGAGCTCGAAGTAATAATCTGCCGGCAATTCGTCGCCGTAAGTAGTGAGATTTGGATTCTGAAGATGTTTCGCAAACTTCTGCGGGACATCACAATAATTCACGAGGACGTGACGAGCGCGGTTTGCGAGTGCGAAGAAGCCCTTGGCCTCCTCTTCCGTTTCGCAGCTAGTGACAACTACAATATCTGGATTGATATTCGGGAACTGCGACATCGAATTGTAGTCGAGGAGCACAACGTCTGGGTCGGCATCGCGGTTCACGCCCATCGTAACAGTGAGGGCCTGGCCGAGAATCATGCCGATACAGCGAATCGCAGACTTGCGACCAAAGGAGCCGGCAATCACGATTGTCTTGATTTGCGGATTGCGACGGAAATAGCGCTCAATGCGACTTTTTGAGTCGAAAATCATCTATTTCTTCGCCTTTCTGGCAGCCTTCCTAGCGGCTTTCGCCGTGAGGATTTCGTCCCTTGAGTGGACGCCAAAGAAGAGGTCAGTGATACCGTTAACCATAAGGTAAGTACCAAAGAGCTGGATATGCGCACCTTGGCCAAGCTCGGTGCCGCCAAACATCACGAAGGAAACGATTGCGCCAAGCATACCATTGACGATCCACATGAAGCGGTCGGTCATGTTGCTAAAGCTCATGAAGCCCATGACAATCGTGACAACCGATGCGAAGAGAACGTAGCCAGCAAGCATGATAATGCGAACGCCGACGAGCTCTTTGGTTGGCATGCCAGGATTGAAGGTCCAGAGCAAGCCGATTGCAATCGAAAGCTCAATGATGCCGAGCGCTAGCGGGAAGCCCCAGTTGTGTGAGCGAGATTGGCGATAAATGACGTTGGCTACTTCGATAAAAGCGAGGCCAAACATCGTCCAACCGGCAATTTGAGTTAATAGCGAAATAGAATTGTCGCCTGTCGGGGCGAACATAAGGCAGAGACCTGCCACAATAGAAATCGCACCCTTCAGAGCAAATGTCAACCAGTGACTTTCAATGAATTTTTTTGTAGTTTTACTCACTTGAAAAAGCTCCTTAAATTTCTACTTTAAGAATATATTAAACGTAAGCTTTTTGCAAGGGTTCCACCACTATACGTGACGGATTTTGGCGCGGAGTTTTTCGACCGCAAAATTGAGGCGATATTTGGCCTTATTTATGACGAGATCGTGAGCGTGAAGATACTTCAATTCCTCGACGCCGAAGCTGCGCTTGAACTGGCTGACGCCATAGAAGCGATGTTTAGTTTCGTTGAGTCCAGTAATGCCCCAGAAATTGTAGCGCTTGATGCCGCGTTCGCGCGCGTCGCGCATAGCCTGCATGTGGAGGAGCGGCGCGCCAGAATACTGTGTGCCGAGTTGAGTCGAAACGCCGTAGTGATAGCTAGCTTCGTTGCCGTAGAAAATCATGAAGTTCTGAGCGAGAATTTCGTCGCCAAGTTTTGCCGTGTAGAGTTTGACCTGACCATATTTGGCGAAGGCCTCGAACTGCTTCATGAGGAAGCTCTCGGAGAACTCGACGAATTTGTGACGCTTCGCGGTCTCGAGCTCGATTTGATAGAACTCGTGAATGTCTTTCGGGTCTTCACTAACGCTGACCGTGATGTTGTTTTTCTCGGCTTTTCGAATCTTGCGGCGAAGGCCCTGAGCGGCGCCGGCGAGGATTTCTTCTTCTGGTTTTGAGATGTCAAGGACACCGGCGAATTCGACCGAGAGATACATTGGGGCCGGTCTAAGACCGAGATCCTTGAAGAGTTTGCGGTTCTTTTCCGTCTCAGTAATTTGCGGACGAACGCGAACGAAAACGCAGTGGTTTTCTTTTGCCTGCTCTTTAATATCATTAAAGATCGCTTCGCGGAGGCTCTTTTTGCTCCAGTCCATGATTGGTCCGCCGGCGATTGCCATGTAAGTGCCGCGCTTCGCGGTTTCAATTTGGCCAACATAGGCAGCGATAATCTGATCTTTGTCGTCTAATGCGATGCGACGGATAACTTTCTTGCCGCGCGCCTCATGAAAATCGCCCCACGCCCAAGAGTGGAGGAAGTTTGCGTCCTCGTGACTAGTGACGAATGCGTCCCATTGTTTCTGATTTTCTGCGTTGATAATTTTCATAGATGGCGTTTCTTCTTTCGTGCTTTTTCGATGGTTGCGACTAGCTTATAGCGCATTGGCTTGACGACGATGTCGTGGGCTGGGAGATAGGCGATTTGCTCACCGCCGAAGCCCGTCTTGAAGGTCGTAACACCGGCGAAACGGTGATGTGGCGAGTTTGGCGGAGCGATGCCGAAGAGATTATAGCGCTTGATTCCGAGTTTTTTCGCGTCCTGCATGACTTGCCAAGTAAGCGCGTAGGCGCCTGGGAGCTTGCGGCCTTCTGGTGTCGATGCGGCTTCATGGTAGATCGCTTCTGGCGCCGTCATAAGAATGAGCCCCTTCGCGAGAATCTGGTCACCGAGCTTCGCGGTGTAGATGCGCGCTTTGTCGCCGTATACTTCGTGCTGAGCAAGGATGAGGCTGCGCGGCGACGGAACGAAGCCCTGGCGCTCGGCGGTCTTAAGCTGAAGATCATAAAAATCATTGAAGGCCTTTTCGTCGGTCGTATAGTCGACAGTGATACCGAGTTTTGAGGCACGACGGACTTCGTAGCGAGTCTGGCGGCGCATGCCAGCCATGAGCTCGTCTTCGGATTTCGTCAGGTCGAGCATGACAGTATTGTCGGCATGAAGATGGAACGGCGCAACTTTTAGTCCGAGTTTTTCGAATAGCTTCTTGTGCTTTTCGCTGTCGTTAATATTCGGGCGAATTCGGACGAATACGCATTTTTCTTCGCTCGCAATGCGTTTTAATTCGTCAATAAAATATTTAATTGGCTTGGATTGTCCGTCCCAATCGAGGACTGGGCCAGCCGGAATTTCGATATAGCGGCCGCGCTTGGCGTTCTTTATGACGGCCATCGCAGAGCCGATGAGTTCGCTACCGTCATAGAGACCAAGATAGCGGACCTTGAAGCCATCGGCTTCGTGAACTTTGCCCCAATCTGCGCCCTGGAGAAAGTTGAGCTCTGGGTGTTTTTTCGCGATGAACTTATCGAGTTCTGCCGGGGCGACGTCTTTGACGGACAACATTATTTGCCTCCTAGTTTTTTGAACTTATCGGCGACTTCGTCGGCAAGCTCCTTCGTCGAAACGAGGTAGCGTGAATGACGCCAGCCTTGCTTAACAGTGAGCTCGGAACCTTTAATAAGCTCGTGAATTTTCTTGCCTTGGCGAAGTGGCGTGATGTTATCGTCGGCACCCCAAATAATCTGGGTTGGCGTCGTAACTTTAGCAATGTCGAGCTGTTTATCGGACTCAATCATGTTCGCGAGGGTCTGCTTCATATTTTCTGGCGCGTTTTCATAGTCGCTAGCGCCGAGAACTTTGTGGACGACGCGGCGAGCGAACTTCGACTTTTTGAGCGGCGAAAAAACTTTGGATAGGCCACGCGAAACGTCGCGCTTCGCGGACTTTTCATAGTAGCCGGCGGAATCGAGTAAAATAATACCCTTCAAATAGTCCGGCTCTTTGCTGAGAAGATTCAAGAGAATACGGCCGCCGTTGCTGTGGCCGAGCGCAATACTGCCTTTTGGCAATTGCTCTTTTGCCCACTCTACGTAATCTTCGATTGTATAGACTTTTTTCGACGGCTTACCGAGGCCTGGCACGCGAAGTAATTCGGACTCGATGCCCTGTTGCTTTAAGTCTTTAATAACCTCGAGCCATGGCTCTGGTTTGTAAGTCCAGCCATGTAAAATGTAGAGTTTCATTATTCGAGCCCCCAGCTCGCGCGGCGCTTTCTGTGCGCTTCGTCCTGGCGTGCAAGTTTAGAGATGTCGTCTGGGTTTGCGAGCAACTTCTCGACAATCCATTCGAGATACTGACTGCCCTTAAAAATAACAGTCTCCTTGCCAGTAAGATTCGCTTCGAGGAATTTGAGTGCTTGCTGTGGCTTATCGAAAGATTCGAAGTCGCATTTGCCGTTAAGAAGTGGCGCAGTATATTTCTTTGTGCGGCGACCAATCATAATGATTTTTTCAACCTTAGTATCGAGGAGGAGTTGGGCGAGTTTTTTGTGCTCTTCGCCTTCGAGATTGCCCTGGTCGATAATGTCACCGATAACAAGCCACTTGTGTGGCGCATGAAGAACTTTCACCATGTCGAGCACAGTCGTCATACTAATAATATGAGCGTTGTAGCTAGAGTCAATAATCTTGACACCCTTCTTGCCTTCGAGGTAATTACTACGACCCGGCGGCATATGGTAGCCCTTAAGATCGGTCGTAACCTTCTGGCCGAGATAATCCATGAGCTTATCGAGCATGAGTAGCTGAACCGTCACGTCGCGCGGCATCGGATCATGAAACTCGTACTTGCGGTTGCCAATCTCGAAAGTCGCGCGGTCTGGATAGGCCTCATATTTTTTGAGCTTGTTCGTATCGACTGCGACAACTTCAGCCTTGATGTCTTTGCAATGTTCACGCATGTCGTCGTTCGCGCCGTCAATCAGTACGAGCTTCTTGGTATTAGCCGGAATGGTCGCAAACTCATGCGCGATTGCTTCGTCAATATTCACGAAGCGGCCGGATTTAACCTCGTTTTCATAGAAAACGGCATGCGAACGACCGAGGCTCACCCAGAGCGAAACCTCAGGCTTCAGCCATTTGGCGACAAATTCGGCTTCGTGCGGGCGTTCGCCGTCGCATTCAACCATGTAGAATTTCTCATGGCGGCGGTAGAAAAACGCGCGGAACGGCGTCTGGAAAATCAGCGAAAACCAATGGAGCTTGCTACCCGTAATGCCGCGCTGGCCGAGGATATCGAAGGCGATACCGAAGGCGGAGTTCGCGTCGTGCGAATAATGAGCTTTACTTCCCAGCTGGCTCTCGATGAGATTAAGCATTGTGGTTTTGCCAGCGGAACCAGTCACAATGATGATGCGCGGATGCCAGCGCTTCAGAGAGATATTCGCAAAAAATTTGAAGTAGCCTGCGGCCACAAAATAGAATTTTTTCTTTAATTTAGAGACAATTGTCATTTGTTCTATTATACCATACCGTTATAGCTTGCTTCGAGTCCTCCATCTGATAGAATAGAGGCAGTTTAGCTCATTAACCACCTGGGTCCAAAATAAGGAGGTGATCTTATGGGTTATCCATTTGAATTACCGAGATTCGTGTCAGAAGGAATCGAAGATTACCCCGAATTAGACAATCGCGCAGTTGACGATTTGCGTACAATTTACTCTGACCTCGAACGAGAGATGAAGATATGCGGATGCATAATTGCCGCCTATGAAGGGCGCTCGGCAACCGACGGATTACTTGACGCCCGCATTCTCAACACGAAGAAGATAACGTCAAATGTGGCTTGGCGTCTTGCGAATTATCTGTCAAAAGCATCGGGTGGGCGCATAGCGCCCGAAGACGCGACAATCCGCGACGTAATCGAGAACGGGTACGACATCGATAAGATGCCGTTGCTCGGTTTCAAGAACCAGCAGCGCCTGCTTTTCTCAGAGAAAACGAGTGAGAGTATCATCGAGGCGCTTAATGACGAATTCGAAATCGATTACCGGAAAGAGCGCGAGGCCATCCTCAAAAAGCACGAAGGGCTCGACACGTTCATTGCGAGTACCGCTATGACCGATCGCGGCAAACGCAACCTTTTCAGTGCTATGGGCAATTACAGCGCCACTCTTCGCGACCTGACTGAATGGAGAGTAGACGTCCGTGAGCTTCGTGGGCTGAACGCAAAGAATCGAACGATTCTTCTCAGCGCACTCAAAGAGAGCGGTGTTAATTATGGAGACACGAGATAACGGTAAACCAGGCGAGAAGGCTGCTAGTTATTAGCGGCCTTTTTGATTTTAATGATAAAATAATTAGCATGAGCACTTCGTATATCATTTCGCAAGTTTTTACGATTGCTATGTATGCGTTTCTGGCGGTTAGTTACGTCGTGAAGAAGCGCCGCAGTATTTTGATAATTAGTACAATTTCGATTATTTTGAATGCGCTAGCCTACGTTTTTCTTCAGGCCTGGACCGGGCTCGCCGTTTGCGGAATTGTTTTCGCGCGCAACATCTATTCATTTTGGGATTATTACAAATATGGCGAGCAGGAAAAGCACTCGACTCGCGATATTGTCGTACTAGTCGCTACCATCCTGGGCCTCATTGCCGTAGCAATTCCGACCTATGACGGCATCTTGAGCCTAATGTCCGTCTTTGGCGCAGCGCTCTATAACTACTCTATTTGGCAGAAAAGCCCGATGGCCTACAAGGCGCTCGGCATCCCGACCTGCATACTGTGGATCGCATATAATGCCTTCGTCCATTCATTCTTCGGCGTTGTGCTCGAAGGCGTGCTACTCATCGCTTCTACCTATGGCCTAGTTAAGGCGCTAAAAGCCCCAAAGAAGCACAAACGCAAGAAGTAATTGATTTTTGGGCATATTTATTGTATAATATCGGCAGTTTTTGATCTTTTCAATATTTATACCTGGTTTATATTAGGAGGTGGTAATATGACCCGAAAAAAGGATGCTAGAGTTGTTAGAGCTATGCCGAGAGAAGCAGTTCTTGCGATGCCGATTATTGACCTTGATTTACCTCGGACCGTAAAGGAACGTCTTTCCGTTCATCTGTCCGAGGAAAGCGAGCTCGAGTTTTTTCCCGAGGAAGTTACGCTCAACTATTTAATTCAGAGCAAATATGATCTCGAAAAAATTCCCGCGATGAATGTCGTAGGAAGACAGAGAATGTTCTGTCCTTCAGTTTGCGAGAAAATCAAGACTACTCTTAGGGAACGATATAATATCGACTACGCAGAGGAGCGCCTACAGGCTCGCCGTGAGCAAATTCTCAAAAGACCAATCGTGAGAGCGAAGCTCCCGCCGACTATAGCCAAGCGCCTTACAGAGTTTCTCTCCGAGGCGTCTTATGGCAAGATTAAGCCCGAGGAGGCGACTATTACGGATTTGCTCCATAGCGCCTACGACGTTTGCGAGATGACCGCTTATTACGAGGATTTTAAGCGAAAAATGTTTACGCCACTGGTAGCCCAGAGGATTGTCACAAAACTCGAAGAGGAATATGGCATTGACTATGCAAAGGAGCGTGAAATCTTCCTCGCTCAGCACACCGGTCTCGATTCGTTTATAGTTCGGACCGGGCTCCCTAATAGCTGCCACATAATCCTTCTGAGTAGAATGCAAAACTTCAATGCGACTTTCCGCGACTTGCTCGACGTTCCGTTCGACTTCCGGTTAATGAAGCGTTTTAGTGGCACCACGAACAGCTTTATCTTGGGATTATTCGAGGAGGAAGGCATAGACTACGAATCAGCTCGACGAAAGTAACCAGGTAATAGGCCGCTCTTTAATAGGGCGGTCTATTTCTTTGACAATTTCTAAAATGATATTAAAATATAGATATGGACGCAGCGACTGACACGCGAAACCTCATCGATAAATTCAAAGGTCTCCCGAACGAGGAGATTATTTCTGAGCTCGATAAAAGTCGCATCCCGGTCGAAATTGCGATTGAGAATTTGGCGCACGATTTTAATATCGGGACAATTGTTCGTAATGCGAACGCTTTTAACGTCAGCCGCGTGCATATTATCGGAAAGCGCAAATATAACCGTCGCGGCGCGATGGTAACGGATAAATACTTACATATCGACCACTTTGCAACCGTCGACGAATTTATCGCCGACGCACATGAGCGCGGCATGATCGTCGTAGCCGTCGATAATAATCGCCCGGAATCTCGCCCGCTCGCCAAGGTTAAATTGAAAATGAATTCCATTTTCGTTTTTGGGTCCGAGTCGGATGGAATCTCTCAGGAATTATTAGACGCTGCCGATCAGGCATTTTATATCGAGCAGCTCGGTTCGACGCGCTCGATTAATGTCGGCTGCGCATCCGCAATTGCGATGTATGAGGCCGTGCGCCAGTTAGGATTATTGCCAAATGCGTAAACACGAGCTCAGCCAGCATTTCTTGCGCGGGCCGAGACTGGCCGGTTTTCTAATTGGGCACAGCAATATCAAGAAGCGCGACACGGTCATTGACATTGGTGCGGGGTCGGGCGTCATTACCGCTGCGCTAGCACGCCGTTGCAAACATGTAATCGCCGTAGAGCCAGACCACGAGACCGCCGCAAAGCTCCGCCAAAATGTCGGTAAGCTCGAAAATGTCACGGTCGTCGAGCAGGATTTCCTCGACATGGATTTGCCGGATGGCGAATACAAGATTTTTGCGAATCCGCCTTTTCATCTCAGCTCCGCGATTCTCCACAAGCTTGACGAGGCGCCAAATCCGCCTTCCGCGATTTATCTGATTTTACAAAAGCAATTCGCGCTGAAGCTACTAAATAATGATCGCCATTATACTTCGCAGCTCGGCATGCAATTATTCGTACATTATGCGCCACGCATTCGCTTGCCGCTCCGACCTGAGTATTTTACGCCGCCACCGGCCGTGCCGACGGTTCTGTTTGAGTTAAAGCGGAGAGAAGAATGAAAGATCAGCTAATCGCCGAGATGGATAGGCGCGTCGACCCCGAGCGCATCGCCGCGACGGCGCATTTTTTCGGCATCTGCCCTGGTGGTTATGGCGAAGGCGATATTCTGCTCGGCTTGCCAGTGCCTGTCGCGCGCAAAATTGCGCTTCATTATAAAACGATGCCGGCGAACGAAATTGTCGAGTTGCTCCATTCAAAGGTTCACGAACATAGATTCGCTGCGCTCGAAATTTTAGTCGCGCAATATAAGAAAAATCCCGATCAAAGCCGCCAAATTCTGCTCAACAACCTCGGGGGCGTCAACAACTGGGATCTCGTTGATGTGATTACTTGGCGAATTCTTGGCATGTGGGCGCTCGAGCATCACGACGAAAAGATTTTCCATAAGCTTGCTAAAAGCAAAAATCTCTGGGAGCGCCGCATCGCGGTCGTAAGTTATATGGCTTTTTATCGCCACGGCGTGATGGGCGACGGGCCGGAGATTATCGAGGAGCTGCTCGGCGACAAAGAGCCGCTCATCCACAAAGCCTGCGGCTGGATGCTTCGCGAGATTTATTGGCGCGTCGATAAACATTTTGTCGAGTCATTCATTATCGACCACTACAAACAAATGTCACGCACGACTTTGCGCTACGCGATTGAGCGCATGCCAGAAAAGCAGCGCAAGCAATTCTTGAAAGGAGAGTTCTGATGTCGCGCGCTCAAAAACCTCAGCCGTATGAACCCGAAAAATGCTGGGTAAATGATAAACAGAAGATTTGCTACCCAGATGAAGAAACCGCCGAAGATTCGGCGCGCTTAGTTGAGTATGCGCATGGGTTGCCGGTTAATTCGCTCGGCGCCTACAAGTGCGAATACGGCAACCACTGGCATTTGGCCAATAAAAACACTCGTTACAATAAGTAGCGAGCGTTTTTAATTTAAATTAACCGATACATCTTCTTCATGGAGAGCAGGAACACGTATCCTGATTCTGTGAAGAAAAGGACGCTCCCGTTCGAAAACGTAATCTGGATAACTTTATCCCTTTGCTCATCTACTACGGGCGGTGTTACCCTGACGTCAAAATAACCCTCGTCGTCGAGGTAACCCGAGTCATTATCGGGGCCTTCACTCTTCTTGCCGGAAACGACTCCCGACCACTCAATATAAATAGGGTCGGAATCTTTGACAACGGAGATTGTCTGGATGCCAGACAAACCGCTGAACAGTTTCCTAACTGACGCAGAGATTTCGGGCGAAAGTGATTCTTTCTCGGTCAGTCTCCTTATTCTCCATTTGAAAACTGGTTTGTTATTAATGGGTGCTGCCATATTCGTACCCCTCCTTCAAAATATAGTATGATTCTATTATAGCACACTTGAGCCAAAAAGTCAAGGATAAGCAAAAAGCCACCCCTGTTACGAGATGGCTTTTTTAACTACTTTTTCTTTGCAGTTTTTGGGGCAGCTTTTGGCTTTGGTGCGTGAGCGCGGTTGATTTCGACAAGCTTATCCATCGTCATATTGATGCGAATGCGGTTGCGAATCGAAATGCGAGCACCCTCGCCCTCGAGCTCCTTCTTGGCCTGCTCGTCTTTGCCGTACATCTGGCGGAGCTGATCGAGCTGCTGGTCGACATCCTCGTCTTTGACCTTAATGCCGAATTCGTCACCGAGCTTAGCGATAACGAGGTGGCCGATAATGCGCTTTTCTGCAATTTCGTCGATTTCTTTTTTCCAAGCCTCTTCGGTGAGCTTAGCCTGCTTGAGGTAGTCTTCGAGCTTCATCTGATGAGCGGCAATATTGCGAAGTGCATCCTCGCGAATATGATGGGCCTGTTCTTCGACGAGAGTCTTTGGCGCGGTAGTCTTGCTACCAGCAATCATCTCATCGAGAAGCGCATCCTTATAAGCATCAAGTGCGCGCTGTTCGCTCTGAAGCGTGATGTTCTGGCGAATGTCTGCCTTGAGGTCGTCGAGTTTCTTGAACGCGCCGGTCTTCTTGGCCAGTTCGTCATCGATGGCCGGAACGGTCATTTCGTTAACTTGCTTGAGCAAAACCTCGAATACGACGGCTGCGCCAGCGAGGTTCTCAGCGTGATAATCCTTAGGGAATTTGAGCTTAAGATCAAATTTGTCGCCTGGTTCATGGCCAACAACGCCGTCTTCGAAGCCTGGAATAAACTGGCCGGAGCCGAGCTTTAGCTTGAAATCCTTTGCAGTGCCGCCATCAAATGCGACGTCGTCTTTCTTGCCAACGAAGTCGATGATAACCTCGTCGCCAAGCTTGGCAGCGCGCTTTACGGCCTTGCTCTCCGCCATGCTCTCAGCGATGCGCTTAAGAACGTCCTCGACATCCTTGTCGGTGACTTTCGGTTCATCAAATGGAGCCTTGAGCTTCGTATAATCGCAAAGCTTGACCTCTGGCATAATATCAGAAGTGATTACAACCTCGGCGGATTCGCCAGGGACGAATTTCTTAATGTCTACGTTTGGCGCAGAAAGCGGCTGGACCTCTGCTTCCTTGTAGATTTTTGGAATGGATTCGCGGACCATGATATCGAGGGTCTGCATTGCGAGATCATTCGGGTTGACATGCTGTTCGACAATATTCGCTGGAGCCTTACCATTGCGGAAGCCAGGAATCTTGAGATCACGCGCGAGACGCGTAAGTGCCTTGAGGCGTGCCGGCTCAAAATCGTTGCTAACAAAAGTAACGGTGAACTCGACAGAAGTTTTTTGCTTATTTACCGTAAATTTCATAGGGTAAATTATACCACGACTAGAGGAAAGGCGAAAACATGAGCGCTATTGGTTCGAGATGACGCCGTCATTGTAGTCTGCGCGGAAATGCTGGAAGGTTGCTTTAACGTTGGCGTCCTGCTTGATGCCAGGATTAAGAACACCCTGAGCATCGAAGATTTCTTTAATTCTCGAGTAGAGTTCAGACTCTTCTTTTTTCTCGTATTTCTTCGCAAATACAGCGGTGAGGCGACCTTCTGGCGCGGCGCCACATGGGTGGCCTTCGCACTCTTCGATGAGCTTCAAGTAGAGACTGAGGAAACGGATAATCGTCTTGCGGCCGTCAGTGGTGTTGAGCGTGAAGCTTGGGCGAACCGAGAAAGTATTGAAGTCGACCGAGCCAAAGATAGCCGTGCGCATCTTCATCGCTTCCCCGATTTTGTCGAGACCATGAAGGAAATCTACCTGCTTGGCTGGCGGGATAAATACGCCGTCAATCAATGGCAAATGGAAAATATAGGTCGCGTTATCGTTAAGATATGCATTGAGCGTTGTTTCGAGCGCGAGGAAATCGCGGAAATTCTCGTCGTCCTCTTCGATAATGCGAACCGTATCCGGCAGTACGCGACGAAGCTTTTTGAACTTCTTGCGGCGGAGGCGAATCGAGTCGTCCTTTGCATTCGCGACGACCAAAATGCCATCATCAGAAGCCTTGCGGAAGAAGCGGCTCGTCTTGCCGATATTATCGACTGCATTGAATAGTTCCGTATCATAGAATTTGATATCCGTAAATTCGAGCTCTCGTAGCGCCCGGCAGACGTCGACGAATGCAGTTGCCGTACGGCACGGAATCGCAACGTAATTTGGTTCATCGAAGACTGGCTCAACTTTCAAAATTACCTCGGTAACGATGCCGAGCGTGCCTTCCGAACCACAGAAGAGCGGCAAGAGACTGAAACTATGCTTGTCCTTCACTTTCTGGATACCAGAGTAACCACTGCGATTATCAAGATGGTCGGCGATTTGGTTGATGGTTTCTGCCTTTTCCTCGACGAGCGCGTCAATCTTGCGGTAGATTTCGCCTTCGAGGCTATCATCTGCACACTTCTTCGTGGCACGACGCGGCGTGATGTTGCTAATCTCGGCGAGGTCGCCGTTTGCAAGCACAACTTCGGCGCGGTCAATAAAGCTGCAAATCGTACTTGGTTCGGTATTATCGCTGGCAGAAGCTGCCTTAGCGATGAGACCGCCAATAGTTTCGCTCGGGTCACCAAATACCGGGAGATCTAGGCCGCACAAATTGAGAGCCTTCTTCAGTTCGCCGAGCGTAACACCGCACTGGACGCGAACGAGTCGCTGACGAATATCTACCTCCTGAATAGCGTTCATGCGTTCAGTCGAAATAATTAAGCCAGAGCCAAGAGCCGAGCCGTTTTTACCAGAGCCGGCACCGCGCACCGTTACTGGGAACGGAACTTTCTTTTGCGAAAGCTGATAAGCGAAACGAACGAGTCGACGAATATCAGTAGTGTTCTCCGGAATAGCTACCACGCGCGGATGAATACGAAGCAGTGAGCGGTCGGTCGAATAATGCTCCAAAATACTGGGCGCAGAATAAACAACGCCATCAATAATCTTGTTCAAATAGATCGCAATGCGATTCATAAACCACCCTGTAACATCTGTATTTTATTTTAGCATAACTAATATGATTTTTGAGAGAGATTTGCTATAATAAAATTGCTGCGCGAGTGGTGAAATTGGTATACACGTATGCCTTAGGAGCATATGCCTTTCGGCGTGCTGGTTCAAGTCCAGTCTCGCGCACCAAGAT
>CAMZEA010000005.1 GCA_947305655.1 uncultured Candidatus Saccharibacteria bacterium
ACCTCGGTCATTGCCGGCTCGCTGCGCGGCTTAATGATTACGAGCCAAATTATGTAAATAATCGTGAGGAGAGCGTGCCAAACGGTAAAGCTATTAGTGCCTGCAAGAAAAATTAGCATGGCGATATTGACGCCAACGATAAAATCGACGAGGTTACTCTTAATATTCGCCCACCAATAGCGTGGCCGCACTGCAATAACACGCCACTTCGAAAGAAGCACTAGCACGAGACCAAAGGCATAACTACCGCTAATCAGAATCGAAGCAGTCGTCGCGACGGCGAGAGCGATGTTGAGTACAATATGAAGAAGCGAACTAAGTTTGTTGCGCCCTTTGCGAAGCAAAATATAATCTGCCATAACACATATATTTTAGCACATCACTGTTCTTATGTTAAAATGAGGTAATGGAACAAAAACCAACTTTTGGGCAAAAATATCCAGCGCTAAAAGATATCTTGAGCTTCCTGGTTTTTGCTGGCGCAGTAGCGCTTGGCACATTCGTGCTCAATACTTTTGTTTTTCGTAGTTATAACGTTATCGGCGGCAGTATGGAGAATACTCTTCAGTCTGGCGACCGCGTGATTGTAAACCGCGTGCCGGTCTCGCTCGCCCATCTTGCCGAACAAGAATATATCCCGGAACGCGGCCAGGTCATCGTGTTCGCAAATGGAGGCAATACGTCCACGACGAATTGCGAGGCGCTAAGCGAAGTGGCCGATCAGTATATCATCAAGCGCGTAATCGCCTTCCCCGGCGAGCGCGTCAAAGTCGAGAACGGCGTTCTTACCGTCTACAACGATGAAAATCCGGGCGGTTTTCATCCGGACGAGACCACGCGCAAATCCGACACGGATGGCCCAAAAGAACATACTTCCGGCACCGTTGACGTGATTGTCCCAGAAGGCGAGCTCTTCGTCTCCGGCGATAACCGCGAAGGCTCTCATTCTTACGATTCTCGTAACGGCCTTGGTACAATTCCGCTTTGTCGCGTGATTGGCCCAGCAGTCATGCGCATCTTCCCGTTCACAGAGATGCGATTCTTCTAGAACAACAAAAAAGTGCGAGCTCTTCAAAGCTCGCACTTTTTAATAGCCGCACTATTATTTGTCGACAACTTCGCCCTCAACGGTGCCGTCGTCTTCTTTTTTATCGTCAGACTTTTTGTCGTCAGCAGCCTGCTGGTACATCTTGGCGCCAATCGGCATAGTCTTGTCGTTGAGCTCCTTGGTTGCAGCTTCGAGCGCATCCTTATCTTCGGACTTGCCTTCGAGCACATCCTTGGCTTCCTTAACGGCATTCTTGATAGTTTCTTTGTCTTCGTCGGAAATCTTATCCTTAAACTCATCGAGCATTTTTTCCGATCTGTAAATCGTGTTTTCAAGGATATTCTTGGCTTCGATGGATTCTTTCTTCTTCTTATCTTCTTCGGCATGAGCCTCGGCATCGCGCTGAGCCTTTTCAATATCTTCCTTGCTCATGTTGCCAGAGTTCTGGATAGTGATGCTCTGCTCTTTGCCGGTACCCTTATCCTTTGCAGTAACGTTCAAGATGCCGTTAGCATCGAGGTTGAAGGTAACTTCAATCTGAGGAATGCCGCGTGGGGCCGGTGCGATGCCGTCAAGAATGAAGCGGCCGAGAGATTTGTTATCGGCAGCCATCTCGCGCTCGCCCTGAAGGACGTGAATTTCGACCTGCGGCTGATTATCGCTTGCGGTCGAGAAGATCTGGGATTTGCTAGTAGGAATCGTGGTGTTGCGATCGATGAGTGGGGTGCGGACGCCGCCCATGGTTTCGATACCGAGGGTAAGCGGTGTGACATCGAGAAGGAGAACATCCTTCACGTCACCGGCAAGCACGCCGCCCTGGATAGCAGCACCGACAGCAACGACCTCGTCTGGGTTAACGCCCTGCATTGGGTCCTTGCCGAAGAATTTCTTCACGCGTTCGACGACAGCTGGCATGCGGGTCATACCACCGACCATAACGACTTCGGAAATATCACTTGGCTTGAGATCGGCATCCTTTAAGGCGCGTTCGACTGGACCATCGAGCTGAGCGAGAAGCGGTTCGACGAGCTCTTCGAGCTTAGCGCGAGTAAGGGTTAGTTCGAGGTGCTTTGGACCATCGGCATCAGCAGTAATGTATGGAAGGTTGATTTCAATTTCCGTAGCGGAGCTGAGCTCTTTCTTTGCCTTCTCAGCCTCGTCCTTGATGCGCTGCATAGCGGCCGCATCCTTGCGGAGATCAATATTATTTTCCTTCGCAAATTCGCTAAGGATGTAATCGACAATCTTGTTATCGAAATCTTCGCCACCAAGGTGAGTATCGCCGTTAGTGGATTTTACTTCGAAGACACCGTCACCGAGTTCGAGGACGGAAACATCGAAAGTACCGCCACCAAGGTCAAAGACGACAATCTTCTGATCTTCGTTCTTTTCAAGACCGTAAGCGAGAGCGGCTGCGGTAGGCTCGTTGATAATACGGCGAACTTCGAGACCAGCAATCTTACCAGCATCCTTAGTTGCCTGGCGCTGAGAATCATCGAAGTAAGCTGGGACAGTAATAATAGCTTCGGTGACGGTTTCGCCAAGAAAGGCCTCTGCGTCTGCCTTGATCTTGCTGAGAATCATAGCGGAGACTTCCTCTGGGGTATATTCTTTGCCGCCGAATTCAACTGCGACGCCCGTGCCCTTCTTTACGATCTTGTATGGAGCGTTTTTCTTGTCGTTCTGGACTTCTTTGTCATCGAACTTGCGGCCAATGAGACGCTTAATGCCATAAATCGTGTTTTCCGGGTTAGTAACGCGCTGGCGCTGCGCCACCTTACCGACGAGACGGTCACCCTTCTTCGTGATAGCAACAACCGAAGGGGTCGTGCGATCGCCTTCGCTATTCGTGATAACTTCTGGTTTGCCTGCGACCATGTAGGCGAATGCCGAGTTGGTCGTACCGAGGTCAATACCGATAATTTTGCTCATTTTATCCTCCTGAGATAATTTCTTTGTCGTTTAGCACTCACGGTGGGTTAGTGCTAATTCTTAAGACCATTGTAGTCCATTAGCACTCTACTGTCAAGAGTGCTAATACAGGGGTAGAAATGAGATTTTTTAGTTTTTTTCGAGCATTTTGACGAAGCTAGGCGTCGTCATGAGTACCGCGCCAATAATCGAGCCAGCGGCCGCGGCAAGTAAGTCATACATTGTATCGTCCACACCGACGGAAACGAGCTGCTGCATGTGCTGCCCAAGAAACTTGTCGCAACAAAACTCGAAGCATTCCCAGCCGACTGCGATTAGCATACAGAGCGAGACGATGAAAAGAATCTTAAAGCCACGCGGGTTCTTCGTGTCTTTGAAATAGACGAGCGCGTAATACCCGACCAGCGCCGAAAGAACACCGGAGCCGAAATGGACGGCCTTGTCAAAATACGGTGCGGTCTTGTACCAGTCAAGGCAGATGCCGAGGTCGAGTGAAATGAAGAGGAAGACATAATAGATAATCTGAATTTTGAACGAGATGTGGCTCTTGTATACTCTTTCGACAATTGCCGGCAAGAAAGGTAAAGCTAGACCGGCAAGTACGCCGCCCCATTTGTTGTAATTCGGATCAGTTATGATTCTAACTAGGAAGAAGATTGCGAGACCAACGAAAGCGGCACGCAAGAAATATATAATCGCTCGTTCGATTTTGTTCATAGCTTAATTATACCTGAAAAACTACGCTTGGTCGAGGCTGGTCAAACTGGCATGGAAGGCGTTTTCGGCAAGGATGTCGCGATATCTCTCGACGTGCTCGTAGTGACCGGTGCGCTCAAGAATATCAGCAGCAAGATCATAACGCGAGCAATCGTTGCGTGCGAGTTCGTCCAGTGGCGAGGTAGTCGAGCCTTCGTCGTTATAGCCATGAAGCGAGACACGTTTCATGTCGGTATAGCGAGAGAGGATTCCGCGCATCGTTTCGGTGTAGCCGTGGAAGTTGAAAACAATTGGCTTGTCGAGCGTGAAATAATCGTCGAAGTCACGCGGTTTGAGCTTGTTCGTAGTCGTGCCGATGGCGCCGTAAGACAAGGCCGCAACGTTCACGAAGCGAACTTTGAGTTCTGGAACGTCTTTCTTGGCAAGTTCGATTGCGGCGAGCGCCTCGCGGGTCGGGATGTCGCCAGCGGCTGCCACGATAATATCCGGATCATCATCGGAAGCGAATTGGAAGATTGAGCAGCCCTGCTCGAGCTGGAAGCGAGCGTGGTTAATATCAATCCAACGCGGCAAATCAATCTTGTTGAAAGTCGTGAGGTTTACGACATTTTTGGAATTCTTCATATATTCCCAAACTGCATGGGCAGCGATGTCGTCAACCGGGAAGAAACAGTTTACGAGATTGCTCGGCTTCGCAAGAAGATTAGAAATGAGCGCTGGGTTTTGATGCGTAAAACCGTTATGGTCTTGGCGCTGCCAGCAGGAAGTCGAGAGAAGGTTCACCGCGCTGACGTCGCGGCGCCATTCGACCTGCTTGCTCTGAGATAAAAACTTAAGGTGCTGGTCAAGCTGCGAGGAAATAATCGGAAAGAATGATTCATAAGAAGTCATGCAACCAGAGCCGCCGGTCAGTACATGCCCGGACAGCACGGCAAAGAGCGTGTTTTCCGAAAGCATTTCAATGACGCGGCCATTAGCAGCAAGATGCAGGTCCCACGGCTTCATTTCAAGAGCCCATGCGCGGTCGCTTGCATCAAACACTTCCTCCATCTTGTTGGAAGTAGTTTCGTCTGGCGAGAAGAAATAGAAGTCCTTATTCTGATAGAGCTCTTCGCGTACGCATTCCCCGAATGCGTCAGCAATTGAATGCTCTTCTTTTCCAGGCTCGTTAATCGTTATGGGCAAATTCATGG
This sequence comes from uncultured Candidatus Saccharibacteria bacterium, assembly GCA_947305655.1. Lineage (GTDB taxonomy): Bacteria > Patescibacteriota > Saccharimonadia > Saccharimonadales > Saccharimonadaceae > UBA2834. Next base: position 4,891 of record CAMZEA010000005.1, read on the forward strand.
AATAACTCCTTAAAATGATAGCTTCTGAGCCAATCTTCAAGCAATTCAAGCTGATGCCGATCGGTCTTCGCCTTCGGAAGTGGCACTTGGTGCGAAGCGTAATTTCCCTCAAGCTTGACGCCGTCCAATTCCTTCGGGCAGCCAAAACCCTTCGGTGTCTTCATAATGATAAAGCTGTGCGGATTGAGATTTTTTAAAACAGACTGGAATTCGTCGATATCGAGGCCATTCACGACGACTGGATCGAAGCCAAAACCGCGGAACATCTGCAGAAGTTCGCGCTCGCTACTGCGTCCATAGACCGTCGGAGCAGATATTTTGTAGCCGTTTAGGTGAAGAATCGGAAGGACCCGACCGTTTTCATTGGTCGCGAGTAAGCGATGGAGATTTAGGCTGGCAAGCGCCGTAGCAGTCTCGAGTTCGCCATCGCCAATCAGCACGGCGATAAACTTGTCCGGTTTACCCAGCGCGGCACCGTAAGCTGCGGCAAGCGCATAGCCGAGTTCACCGCCTTCGGTAATAACGCCGGGCGTCATTGGACTAGCGTGCGACGGAAAGCCGTATGGCCAGGAAAAACGACGACACAGGAATTCTAAACCGCGCTTGTCCGGCGTGGCTTCCGGGCACACATCGTGCAAGTCGCCATCATAGTAAAGATTGGCCTGCAATGCCGGGAAACCGTGGCCAGGACCAAGGATGAACTGCATATCCGGAAAAACAGCTTTGAGGTTGGCGTAGGCGCGGTTAATACCCGGGCAAGAGCCCCAGTGGCCGAGAAGACGCGGCTTCACGTCGGTTGGATCGAGTGGGGTTTCGAGCAGAAAATTGTCCTGCAAAAATATCTGCGCGACCGCTAAATAATCACAAAAAGCGATGCGTTTTTTAATCCGAGAGACATCGATGCCCGACCCGTTCATGCTTTATATTTTAGCATAAGCGAGACTATAAATCGACATGCAATAGATAGTGTATGAGAGTTTCTTTTATAATCTTGTTCGATTTGGTCGCCTTGGTGCCGACGATATCGTGACCGCCAAAGGTTTCGGTTAAGTGAAAATACTTGTTGCTCTTCGCAATGGCCCTGAGGTTTGCGCCAATAACGAGCGGGTCGAGGCGACCGTGGATGACTTCCATCGGAATCTTGAGGTCACGAGCGAGCGCGTAGTTGTCTTTGTTTAAGATGATTTTATCCATCGTCTCATGAAAAGCCTGGGTATTAAAACTGCGTTTTTCGAAGCCACTCATCGAATCGACAATGCTAGCGAGCACGCCAATTGCCTTGTCGTCCGTATGATTGCGAAGGCCCGTAAACAGCGAGTCGTAAATTTTGTCCTTAATGCCGGCAGTCTCTCTCGCGCGAATAATTGGCGGCGAAATGAGCACGAGCTGGTCAACAAGCAATTCGCCGTTTGCGACATAGTCCATCGCAATAAGGCATCCCATCGAGTGGCCGCAGATAATGATCGGCGTGTTGACTTTGAGCTTCTTCAGCGTCCGCGTGATGGTCTTGCGGTAGGAGGCGTAATCATAGCCGAACCATTTCGGTTTCTCGGATTTGCCGAAGCCAATTAGGTCGAATGCGATGAAGCGGATTTTCTTCAAGTCGCGATCTTTTGTAAGCACCGGCAAAGTATTTTTCCAACCAGCACAGCTAGCGGCGATGCCGTGGATAAAGACGATTGTCAGTTCCGGTTTTTCACTGCCACAAGAATCACGGCATACCCGCATCGTGAGCGGGATTTTTAGCAACCGATGAACGAACCAATCGTACATTAGTGAATGTCCAGCAATTTCATCGTCGCTTCAATCAGCTCAGGCAACACAGTATTATAGTCTTCATAAATGCGGAAGCCGGCAGCATATTGGTGACCGCCACCGCCAAAATATCCAGCGAGCTGGTCGGCGATTGGTTTGCTCGAGCGGATTTTGCCGGTGAGCTTGCCATCCGGGTATGTCTTGATCGCGACGGCAATTTCGACACCTTCTACTAGGCGAAGTTCCTCGAGAATGAGGACGTTCGGATTATATTCGTCGGAGTATTCCTGGATATCATCAAAAGGAATAAGCACGGTCGCAAGACGACCATCGAGATGGTATTCGACGCGCTTAATAAGATCAGCCTTATAATCAAGAATTCGCGGAGATTTCTTCGAAAAATCGCGGCGACGTTCTTCCATCTCAGCGATTTTCGCGCCGAAATCGATGAGCTCGGCCGCGGTACGGAAGTCGGTTGCGCTAGTCGTCTGCGAAGTAAGCCCCAAAGTGTCCGAAAGGATGCCATAGAGCAAATCTTCGGCGCACTGGGCGTCAATGGTGATATTTTGGTCTTTAAAAATCTTGTAAAGCAAGACGCAGCAGCTCGATTCGGTCTCAAAAATACTCTGATATGGGAAGTCAAGATCTGCTTCGGTTTCGTGGTGGTCAATTACAAAAACTGGTGCTTCGTAGAGGCAATTCTTGATCACTGGGTCGTCGAGGAGCTTCGAGAGCAAAATTGAACTCGCCGTGTCGACAATGATGAACGCGTCGGCCCTATAAGGAAACTCGTTCGTTACCCTATCCCAGCCGGCAAAATAGCGCATATATTTCGGGATATCAACTGGACAATATAGCGTAACTTCCTCGTTCTGGAGAGCTTCCTCGAGAGCCAAAGCGGCACCCAAAGAATCACCGTCAGGATTTTCGGCCTGAATCACGCAAATATGTTTTTTATCTTTAATAAACTCTGAAAACTGATTGTACATCAGTTATATTTTAGCATATTAATAGCTAATCTGGCTGCTGCTCACCTTTTGGAGCATCTCCGCTAATGAGTAGCTATAATGGCGGCGTAGATATATGTCGTCAAAATATGGCGACGTTATTTTTGTTCCAAATTTTTTGCCGAAAGCATACTCCGTACTATAGGCATAGTTCACCATCTCTATCTGGTAGCGCTCCATATTGAACTCGAACTCAATATGGCGGCCACTAGACAGTAGCTGCCTCAAAGTTCCCTCTGACATTTTTAACCTCACACTTTTATTACCCCTAGTATAGCACAGCTTATATGATATAATCAGAAATGCTAGGGGCGTAGCTCAGTTGGTAGAGCACTGGTCTCCAAAACCAGGTGTCGCGAGTTCGAGTCTTGCCGCCCCTGCCAGACACTCAACTTTCTTCTTGGAAGAAGAAAGTTGCTAAAGAAGAACTTATTACGAAAAAGAAGTTAGGCGCATGTCCTAACTTCATTTTTTGATGATTGAAGGCACATGTCCTGAAATCTTTTTTGATTATTGGAGGCGCATGCCCTAACTTCTTTTTATTTTTTGTAGAGTTCGACGTTGTAGAGCTTGCCGTCCATCATCGTAATGTCGATGCCATAGTGGTTGTCGGCGTAAGTCAGGTAGCGGTAGTGGCCGAAGTTTGTGATGCGCGTATAGCCAAAGTACGTGGCAAAATCAGAGATCGTGGCCAGCGGATAACCGCGATATTTTAGAGAAATATTGTCAAAGCCAGCGCCGTCGGTAGTCGTGAAAAAGCCCAGGCGATTGATTTTACCCTCAGTATCAAGAGAAAACAAAATGTCGTTCCACGAATAGCTATAATTCGAGTCGACAATTATGTTGTTGCGGATTTCGCGTTCGGGTTCCTCGCCGAGAAAAAGCCCGTTCATGCTGATTTTTGAATAATCTACCTCCGCATCGAGCACATTATTGCGACGAGCGCGGTTGCCGAGCACTACAATCGCATCGAGAACAACGAGTAAAACGAGAAAAAATATGGCGGCAAGCCAAAACAGGCGCATGCGGCGGCGCATTGGTTCGTAAGAGCGACGCATTTTTCGTTTTGCCATTACCTTCCCTTTTAGTTATAAAAATTATAGCACTTGTGCTATTTTCAGGTAAATTATTGACAAATTTGTCGAAGTGTGCTATAATTCACATAAGCATGTTCTCATGCTTGGTTTTTGGGCTGTTCCCCAGTGAAATATGCCCCTTAGTGGCGGGACTCCCAGAACCAAAGACCAGCCGACCGTAGGTCGGAGTTCCTAACGGAGACGGAAGGATAGAGAGCGCCCCTAATGTGCGACCAATCCTGAAACAACACGGTATAATAAAAGTGAGGTTATGAAAAGGAACAGGGGGGGTCATGGTGCGTTCCTCCCCCTTACGACAACTATTCTTCCACAAAAGTCTCAACACAATTAACGTCGACTACCTCCAAGAAGCCGACAAAAACTCTTGGCCTCAAGACACGTATGTGTCGCGAGGCCTCTTTTATTGACTTTTTATCTTAAAATCCTTACGATTATATAGTATGTTCCGTATTTTCCGAAACTTTACCAAGAGAGATTGTCTTTTTTTGTCGGGCGGCATTTTGCTAGTAGCCGCACAAGTCGGCCTAGAACTTAAGATGCCAGACTACATGTCCGAGATAACGCGACTAGTCGAGACCCCGGGCAGTGACATTCGCGACATTTTAATGAATGGTGGCTGGATGTTGCTCTGCGCGCTCGGCGCATTCTTTGCTACCATCTTCGCTGGCTACTGTTTTGCACGCGCGAGCGCAAGTTTGTCGATGAATGTGCGCAAAAAACTCTTCGACAAGGTCGAAGATCTCAGCATGAACGAGGTGAAGAAATTCTCGACGAGCAGCCTTATCACGCGCACGACTAACGATATTACGCAGATTCAAATGTTCGTAGCAATGGGCGCACAGATGTTGGTGCGCGCACCACTCACGGCGATTTGGGCGATTACTAAAATTGCCGGCAAGAGCTGGCAGTGGAGCACCGTGACGGCAATCGCAGTCGTAATCTTGCTTTCTGTAATGATTTCTGTTCTCTCGGTCGTAATTCCGCGTTTCAAAATTGTCCAAAAATTGACGGATAGAATTAATGGTGTTACGCGCGAGCATCTCACTGGCATCCGCGTGGTGCGTGCGTTCAATGCCGATAGATACCAAGAGCAGAAATTTGACAAGGTTAACCACGATCTCACCCATACGCATCTCTTTAATGAGCGCATGCTATCACTGCTTTCGCCGACGATGTATCTCGTCATGAACGGCGTAACGCTCGCGATTTATGTTACCGGCGCGTATATCATTGCGAACGCCGCAATGCCGGACAGGCTCGGAATTTTTTCTGACATGGTCGTGTTCTCGACTTATGCCGTGCATGTGATTTTTAGTTTCCTGATGGTAACGATGGTTTTGATGTTGATGCCGCGCGCGCAAGTTTCGGCCGGCCGCATTAATGAAGTAATGAAAGAAAAAATCACGATCAAGGACGGCAACTTTAACGACGAAACAGCCGAAAAAGGCACCGTGGAATTTCGCAATGTGTCATTCAAATATCCGGACGCCGAGGAATATCTACTCCGCGACATATCGTTCCGTGCCGAAAAGGGCGAGACGGTTGCGTTCGTCGGCTCGACCGGTTCCGGCAAAACGACGCTCATCAATCTCATCCCGCGTTTTTATGACGCGACGAGTGGCGAGGTCTTCGTCGACGGCGTGAATGTCCGCGATTACAAACAGGAAGCGCTCCATAACCGTATCGCGTATGTGCCGCAAAAGGCCGTGATGTTCGACGCGAGTGTTTCGCAAAATGTGGCTTATGGCGACAATGGCCGCGGCAAGACGAGCGAGGCCGCAGTGAAGAAAGCAATCAAAATCGCGCAGGCCCAGCACTTCGTCGAGAAGATGCCAGAAAAATATGACGCGCATATTGCGCAGGGCGGTACGAATATTTCGGGCGGTCAGAAACAGCGCCTCGCCATCGCGCGTGCAATTGCCCGCGATCCAGAAATCTTCATTTTCGACGATAGCTTCTCTGCCCTCGATTTCAAAACCGACGCGGCGCTCCGCCACGAATTAAAACAACAGACCGGCGGCGCAACAAATCTCATCGTCGCGCAGCGCATTGGTACCATTATGCATGCCGACAAAATTCTCGTGCTCGATGAAGGTAAATGCGTTGGCATGGGCACGCACCAAGAGCTCATGAAGAATTGTCCGGTCTACCAGCAAATCGCATTGTCGCAGCTGACAGAAAAGGAGCTCAATGTTTAACGGCGGCAAGAAAAACCAACCAATGGAAAAGAGCAAGAATTTTGGCGCCGCAGCTAGAAGACTTTTCCGCGAACTCCGTGGCGCAAAAATCCTCGTGATTCTCGCGATCATTTTCTCGGTCGGCGGTTCCGTGCTCACGATTCTCGCACCAAACAAAATCGCGACTTTGACAGACGAAATCAGCAAGGGCTTGTTCGGCCCGATCGACATTAATGCGGTGTGGGCGGCGGCTATTTTCATGATTTTGCTCTATGGCGGCGCTGGCCTATTCGAGCTCGCCGAAGGCCTCACGATGGCGCAGGCCTCGAACGGTTTTGCGAAGGAGCTCAGAAAACGCATTTCGCGCAAAATCAATCGCCTGCCGCTCAAATTCTTTGACAAAAACCAGACCGGCGATATTCTCTCGCGCGTCACGAACGATATCGATACGATTGCGCAGAGTCTCGACAACTCGCTCGCAACCTTGACGAGCGAGAGTTCGATTATGATCGGCGTTATCATCATGATGTTTATTACGAACTGGACGATGGCGCTCGTCGCGGTGGGAGCTAGCATTCTCGGCTTCGTTGGCGTCGGCGCGATTCTAGGCAAGTCGCAGAAATATTTTGGCATGCGCCAAAAAGAACTCGGCAAGCTCAATGCGCACATCGAAGAAATATACTCCGGCCTCCTCGTCGTCAAAGCCTACAACGGCAAGGCGGAAAGTGACAAGAAATTTGACCGCCTAAATAAGCGTGTTTATACGGCAAACTTGCGCAGCCAATTTTTGTCCGGCATCATGCCGCCAATTATGATCTTCATCGGCAACCTCGGCTACGTTGCAGTCTGCGTCACGGGCGCATTGCTCGTCGCAAACAATGCAATCACGTTCGGCACAATTATGGCGTTCGTTATCTACGTCAGGCTCTTCACTTCCCCACTTTCGCGCGTAGCTCAATCGATGGCGAGTTTGCAAGCCGCGGCGGCGGCAAGCGACCGCGTATTTGACTTTTTGGACGAAGACGAGATGAGCGACCAGAAGGCTATCGAAACGCGCATCGACAAAAACAAAATCCGCGGAGACATTGAATTCGATCACGTGCGCTTCGGCTACGATCCAGACAAGACAATCATCAACGACTTTTCGGCCGAGGCAAAAGCAGGACAAAAAATCGCAATTGTGGGTCCGACCGGCGCCGGCAAAACTACAATGGTCAATCTCCTCATGAAGTTCTATGAATTACAGGACGGCGACATTCGCATCGATGGCGTTTCGACGCGCCGCATGACACGCGAAGATGTCCACTCGCTCTTCACAATGGTGCTTCAGGATACTTGGATGTTCGCCGGAACGCTTCGCGACAATATTGTTTATAACCGCACAGGCGTGAGCGATGAAGAAATTATGAAGATCATGAAGACCGTCGGCCTCGAACATTTTGTGAAGACCTTGCCAAAAGGCTTATCAAGCGAAATCAGTGAAAGCGATTCAATTTCGGCTGGCCAAAAACAGCTCATCACGATTGCGCGCGGCATGGTCGAAGATGCACCGTTCCTCATTCTTGACGAGGCAACTTCGAACGTCGATACGCGCACGGAGGAACTCGTACAGAAGGCGATGGACAAGCTCATGCAGGGCCGCACATCATTCATTATCGCGCACCGTCTCTCTACAATTCGTAATGCTGATTTAATTCTCGTGATGAACGAAGGCGACATTGTTGAATCCGGCACACATGACGAGCTCATGAAGCAAAAAGGATTCTACGCGGAGCTTTATAATTCGCAATTTTCTCTGTAAAAACCATTCCGCTAGTGCTATAATATTAAGGACATGAAAATTTTGATGCTGGGTTGGGAGCTGCCCCCACATAACAGCGGTGGATTAGGCGTAGCTTGTCTGAATCTTTCAAAATCCTTGTCCAAAATGGGTGCGGATATTGATTTTGTCGTCCCATACGAAGCCGAGCATCACTTGGAATACATGAATGTTTTGTCCGCTTGCGAAATCGATCCGCTCATTCGCTATGGCGGCGCCTATGAATCAAAAGAAATTGAAACGAAGAAATTCCATCAGGCAAAAACCCAGCAGAATTTATCGATTCGCGATATCCAAAAAAGCTACTGCGAGTTTGTAAACAAGTATCTCATGGATCATAAGCCGGAAGTCGTGCATGCGCATGACTGGCTGACTTACGAAGCTGGTATTCTCGCAAAAAAGCACTTCGGCATTCCACTCGTCGCACATGTCCACGCGACCGAATTCGATCGTGGCGGTCCAGACGGCGGCAATCCGCTCATTCGCCAAATCGAATACGAAGGTCTCGTTTGGGCAGATAAAATTATCGCGGTGAGCCATGCGACGAAGGACATGATTGTTGCGCATTACGGAATTCCGGCAGATAAAATCGAAGTCGCCTACAATGGCTTCGACGTGCCAGACGATGACAGCTACCGTTTCGACGGTTCGAGCTACCAATATCTCGAAAACTTGAAGAAAAAAGGCTATACGATTGTTTCGACGGTTGGTCGTTTCACTTTGCAGAAAGGTCTCTTCCATCTCATGCGTGCAGCCGCGCGCGCAATTAGTATTCATCCAAAAATGGTCTTTCTTTTCGCTGGTGACGGCGAGCAAAAAGAGCAGCTCATGCGTATGAGCGCAGATCTCGGTATTGCGAAGAACGTGATTTTCACCGGCTTCATTCGCGGCAAGCAGCTACGCGATATTTATAGTATTTCCGACATCTTTGTTATGTCTTCCGTTTCGGAGCCATTCGGCCTCACGGCGCTCGAAGCCGCACACCACGGCAATGCGCTCATCGTCACAAAGCAATCTGGTGTCGGCGAAGTACTCAATTCGATTGTCCGTTACGATTTCTGGGACGAAGACAAGCTTGCAAGCGCATTAGTAAACATTGCGGAAAGCCCTGCTCTCGAGGATTCCTTACGAGACGGCATCAAACACGAATACGCGCGCATCTCTTGGGATGATGTTGCAGAAAAGTGCGTCGAAGTGTATGATGAAGTAAGGAAACATAAGAGGAATTTATTCTAATTCTTCTTTAAACAAAGAGAGGTATTTTCAGTTTAATGCGGTCTATTGTCCTGTATTTGCATATGCACCAACCGTGGCGCCTGAAGCACTACAATATTTTTTCCGTGGACCACGATCATGATTACTGGACCGAGAAAGATTGGTATGCTGGCACGAATAACGAGCGCATCTTCAAGAAGGTCGCCGACAAATCGTACCGTCCGATGCTAGCCTTGCTCGAAAAATGCATTAAGAAACACCCTGGATTTAAGTTCTCGCTTTCAATCACCGGCACTTTTCTAGACCAGGCCGAAAAGTGGGCACCAGACGTCATCGAGGCGCTTCAGAAGCTCACAAAAACTGGCCGCGTCGAGATTGTCGCCGAAACCTATTATCACTCGCTCGCGTTCTTCTATGACCGCGAGGAATTCGAGGCTCAGGTCAAGCAGCACCAAGATCGCATCCATAAACTCTTCGGCGTAAAGTCGCAAGTTTATCGCAACACGGAGCTTTCATACAATAACGACCTCGCAAAATGGGCAGAAGGTTTTGGCTTCAAAGGTATTCTTGCGGAGGGTTGGGACAAGATTCTCGAATGGCGCAGCCCGAACTTCGTTTATCGTCCGAGCGGCTGCAAAAAGCTAAAACTCCTCATGAAAAATTATCGTCTTTCCGACGACATCGCATTCCGTTTTTCCGATAAGCATTGGAAAGAATGGCCGCTCACGGTCGATAAATATATGAAGTGGGTTGAAACCGATACTCTGCGCGGTCCGCTCATCAATCTCTTTATGGACTTTGAGACTTTCGGTGAAAATATTTGGGAAGACACTGGCATTTTTAAATTCTTCGAATGCCTCGTCGGCGAGTGGAGCAAGGATCAAGACAACAATTTCATGACCGTTTCTGAGGCCTGTGATAGTGCAGAACCGACAGCGGAGATTTCGATGCCATGGACGGTGACTTGGGCAGATACTGAACGCGATTTGTCGGCATGGCTCGGCAACTCAATGCAGCACGAAGCGATGAAGGCACTCTATGAGCTAAAGCCGGAAGTTTTGAGCACTGGCGACCGCAAACTCATTGAAGATTGGCGCAGACTCCAGACCTCCGACCACCCATATTATATGTGCACAAAATATTTTAATGACGGCGACGTGCACGCTTATTTCTCGCCATACGATTCGCCATACGACGCATTCTTGTACTTCATGAATTCCCTGCGCGATATTCGCGGACGCCTTGACGGCATTACAAGAACAAAGAAATAGTTTTACGCAATTTTTGCTAAGCACTCTGCAGTCAAAACAATATCTTCGACGGTCGAACCGCGCGAAAGGTCGGAAACTGGTTTGTTGAAGCCGAGAAGGATTGGGCCGGCAATATGAGCGCCCGCGAATTGCTCGAGAGACTTGGCGAGGATATTGCCAGCATTGATGTCTGGAACGATGAGGACGTTGGCCTGGCCAGCGACTGGAGAACCACCATGCGCGGCAGATTTCTTTTCGCCGATACGGGCGTTCACGGCGGCATCGAGCTGCATTTCGCCATCAACAACGATGTCCGGGCGCTTAGCGCGGATGCTGCCTAACGCTTCGTGGATTTTGTCGAGCGATGGGTCGTTCGTGCCAGAGCCGAAGGTCGAGAAGCTCAACATTGCAACACGCGGTTCGTCGTCAAGAATCTTGACAGCCGCATCATTTACGAGCTCGATAATTTCAGCGAGCTGAACGGCAGACGGATTCTTGCAGGTCGCGCAATCGGAAAGAATATAGCGGCGGCCATCCGGCAAATACGCAACGCAAATACTCGTAAAAACGTGGAAGCCATCGAGCGTACCGAAAACTTCACGAACGCCAAGAATCACATCGCGCGTCGAGAAATCGACGCCAGCAATTAATGCGTCGGCTTGACCGTCTTGGACTTTTTGCGCAGCAGCAACGACGTCGCTCGCTTCCAGAATCGGCTCGACGGTGCCGGCTAGTTTTGCGACAGCAGCCTGGATATACTCATTGTTGGCTTCAGGAAAAATAATCTTCTTCATACTCTTATTATATACTGCGAATGGCCGTAATGAGTTCGCTAGTATTAAGACCCTTCGAGAAGTCGAGGCCGAGCGATTCAAATTTTTCCGCGTAGCGTTCTTTTAGGCCATTAAGTTCCCCGATTTTATCATCAAAGACAGAGTCCGGACAAACCGCAATGCAGGTCGCGGCGGTGTCAATAATTTCGCGAGCGTCCTTTGCAAAATCGCCAATAACTGCGCGAATATCCTTGAAGTCTTCGAGCTCGATTTCTTCGAGTGCAAGGCCGAGATCCTCGAGCGTATGTGAAACACGATAGAAACTAGCAGCATCGACTTCCGCAGAACTTAGATTGTGAAGCTCGGACGCGACAGCAGTAAGCGCAGCACGAAGTTCGAGCAATGTGTCGATTTTCTCGGAATTATTATGTAAGGCGCCGCGATAAGATTCGAGCGACTGCAGAATGTCGGTGCGATGATTCTTCATATAGTCATTCTGACGGTATTCACTCAAGGTCTGATCAAGACGAGTAGTGCCCTCAGCATAGAGCGCCTTGTTGCCGCTCGCGAATGATGCAGAAATTAGACCAAGCTCGACTGAAATAGTTTCCGATTGCTCGCGCGCTCTAATATAGTCGTGATGGTCTTTTGCAAAGAACAACAAGAAGACTTCTGTGCCGGCCAAAATGAGCGCAACAGTAAAGGCAATAGTAGCTATGATACGCTGGCGTCTCATTTGCGCACCCCCTTCAGCACATTGCTCAGCATATTGGCGTAAGTCGTACGACCTTCGGGGTTGAGATGAATATGGTCGGCATACATAAGTGACCAATTATTGTGCGCGATTGACCACCAGTCGGCGAGATATACATTTTGATGCGAATCAGCAAAAGCCTTGAGGGCCGCATTTTGTTTTTCGCGTGGCTGGAGCGGACCAGCATAGGCCGTGATAAGCACAAAGTCATGATCATTCCCTGCGACGTTAACGATGTCGCGGAGAGTCAGTTCCGTAATATTACGCTCATTAGTAGCAAGACTGATCACGATGGTTTTGGCGAGGTGCCCACTTGCGGCGTAGCCGGCAATGAGGCCAGTAGCAGTCTCGATGCCGCGCGATTCTTTAGCATCCACATAAGACTTCGAGATGGTCGATTCGATGGCAGCTTTGGCGCCCAAAGTCACCGAATCGCCGATTACGAGAACGTCCGCGTCATTTGCAGAAGTAACCGTAACGACGGAATTTGGATCGACTTCTGATTGCGTAGATTTTGCGAGTTCAAGTTTATTCGACAGAGTCTTTGTTGTTTGTTCAAGAAGCTGCGAAGCTTTGAGATAGTCGGCATTTTTCGAAGCGGTCGAAATGACTTTTTCGGTCTGCTGGTCAGCATTCTGACTCAACTGTTCAGCGATGCTAGAAACGCGCGGCGCGCGGATAAGCGTGACAGTCGAAGTCGCAACGAGCGCAACCGCAATTGCGACATAGGCAATGCGCGCCGCGAGCGGCTGCTTGATGAATTTGCGACGAAGATTTTTGATGCGCAAAACATTATAGATAATCGAAGCGAGCACAATGCTTAGGCTAATATTGATGATTACATAACCCCACTCTTCTGTGTCCGCCGGAAGTAGCTGTGGCAATAAAATATATAGCGGCCAATGAAAAAGATATATCCCATAGGCGAGATTACCGGTACTTTCAATGATGCGGATAAGATTATTAGTTTTATGGCGCTCGCGGATGTTGCGCTGAAGTTTAATGACACAGGCAATAATAATCAAGGTAAGAATCGTAACCGCATGGAAGCCAAACATGAATGTGAGCGGATTATCATAATGCAAGAAGAATGCGAGCACAAGAATGGCGCCGAGACTCGCGAACATTGCAATCGCGGCGAGACGTTTGGTTGTGCGTGGCGGACGCGGGAAAAGTTGACTAAAGACCGCAAAGGCCGCGCCAAAACAGAACGCCGTCATATGCGAATCGAGTGCAAAATATGCGCGGTCTGGCATACCAAAAATGCCACCATAGAAGAACATGAGAACCCAAGAAATGATGCCGAGCACAATCATCGAGACGCCAAAAGTTTTTAGCGCATTTTTGCGATTCTTAATGAGTGCGAGGAAGAGCTTCATGATGAGCGGAACGATGAGATAGAATTGGAAAATTAGCGCGAGAAACCAAGTGTGTTCGAAAACATTTGGAAGGTACGTATTTTCATATGCCCCACCCGAAAAAAGCTCAAAGAAATTCGTCGTGAAAGTTAGGGCGCCGAGCGTATTCGTGCGCGCGCCGGTCAAAATATCCAGATTAACCATGAGCCCGAGCGCAAGCGTTAAAAGGACACAAAAAATAAGGGTCGGGTACAAACGTTTCAAACGCCCAAGAATAAAACTGCCGTACTTAAAACCGCCGTCGGCCAGAACATTTTGGACAAGTTTGCCCGCAATCAAAAAGCCGGACAAGCAAAAGAATATTTCGACCGCTACAAAACCACCTGGAAGAATGTTTCGGAAAAGATGGTAGGCAACGATTAACGCAATCGCGAAAAATCTTAACGAATTGATGCCTACCAACTTCTTCATATATTTTTATGATAGCAAGATTAATAACAGATTAAAAACTTGAGCGTTTTCAGAATGATACAATAGTTTTATGGAACAGTCATTTTTCTTTTATGACCTAGAAACTTCGGGGCTTAGCCCGCGCGTGGACCGCATTATGCAGTTTGCCGGCCAGCGCACAAACATGAATCTCGAGCCGATTGGTGAGCCGGTAAATTTGCTTATCAAACTCGCCGACGATACCCTGCCGAGCCCATATGCGATTATGGTGACCGGCATCACGCCACAAAGCACGCAGCTCGATGGCCTAACCGAGGCTGAGTTTTGCAAGTATGTGCTCGAAGAAATTTTCACGCCCGGCACGATTGCGGTTGGCTACAACTCGGTACGCTTCGACGACGAGCACATGCGCTACTGCTTCTGGCGCAATTTCCGCGACCCATACGAATGGCAATGGAAGGATGAACGCAGTAAATGGGATTTGCTCGATGTCGTGCGCATGACTCGTGCACTCCGTCCAGAAGGAATTAACTGGCCGGTAACTGAGGAAGGTAAGGCTACGAACCGTCTCGAACTTATCACAAAAATAAATGGCATTTCGCACGAGAACGCACATGACGCGCTCGCGGACGTAAATGCGCTCATCGATGTCACGCGCCTCATCCGCGACAAGCAACCTTCGCTTTATGACTACCTACTAAAAATGCGTAGCAAGAAAGCCGTCCAGCAACTCGTAAACCTCGATAAGCCAGCGCCATTCGTTTATAGCTGCGGCCAATATTCAAGCACGCATAATAAGACTTCGGTCGCATATCCGATTGCTCCCGCAAAGAATGGCAACGTGCTCGTTTTCGATTTGCGCATTAATCTTGACGAATTGTTAGCCGAAGAAGAGCCGAAATTCTTCCCGACCGTGAAGGAATTAAAATATAACCACTGTCCAGCCGTAGCGCCACTCGGCGTACTTAGCCAAGGCGATGGTTGGGAGAAAATTGGGCTTACCGAAGAAGTCGTCAAAAAGAATCTTGATTCCCTTCTCGCGCATCCGGATTTCATCGAACGCATGCGTAGCGAGAATGAGGCAAAAACTGAATTCCCGGAAGCGGCCGACAGTGAAAGCGCGCTCTATGATGGCTTCCTCGATACGCAAGACAAAACAAAATGTCTCGCCGTTGCTCGCGCAACCGCAAATCAACTAGCCGACTTCCACCCAGATTTCGTCGACTCACGTCTACCGGATTTGCTGCTACATTATAAGGCCCGCAACTTCGCGAATTCCCTTTCCGAATCCGAGAGTAAACAGTGGGAAGAATACCGCGCCGCACGCATCAAGGCGCATGCTAACGATTATATCCGCGCCATTCAGGAACTCGCAGAAGCCGGGAAAGATCCATACTTGCTCGAAGAATTACAGCTCTGGTATCAATCGCTTTTGCCATATTAAAAAGAACCGGTCCTATCCGGTTCTTTTTGTTACCCGACTAACGACGTTTGCGCACTAGGAAGAACAGCGTGCCAGCAGCAGCTACGGCACCGGAGAGAACGGTAACGAACTTCACAATCTCATCGCCAGTCTTTGGCGTATCTGGGGTCGGGGTAGGAGCTGGAGTTGGTTCCGGTTCTGGCTCTGGTTCCGGCTCCGGTTCCGGTTCTGGTTCCGGCTCTGGGGTTGGCACGAAGTCGCGAGGATCAACATTGGTATTCGCAAGGTAAGCGGTATACTTGTCTGTGTGCTTGAGGTCGACCGTTAGAACTGCTGGGTCATCGTCAGCTGGGCGAATGAGGTAAGCAAGGTTAGCGAAGTTCTGGTTTGTGAGGTCTAGCTCAGCTACTGGTACTGGAGTATCCCAGACTGTACCGAAGGCTTCGTTCTCAGCTATAGTTTCAGCCATATGCTCGAAGTTGAGGCCTTTGCCAGCTCTTGAATAGGCATTGCCGTCAAACTCTTGCCAACTGTCAGATTCGAGGATAATACCATCGCGGCGCATTGCGTAGACGATGAGATCGGATTTATCGAAATCGGTATCGTCGTCAGTGAGCAGTACGGTTGGATGGTTGCTAGTTAAGTAAAGAACCTCATCGAGTGGGTAGAAGGTACCATCAAAGTCTGCACGTTGCTCGGAAGCGGCATAGGCTTCGGTCCTAGCCGTAGAGTAAGCATAGATATCCGTGCCTTCTGGGATAGTAGGACCAACTACAGCGCGAGTGACTCCACGGGTTGGTTGAGTATAGCCATCAAGGCTCTGGTCCTGAATGATGGTATCGCCCCAGATGAAGATGCGCTTTAGGTTGTTGTCGCGAGCAAAGGCTGCATTCTTGATGTCCGTAATCTTGTAGTCTACCTGAGCTTCTTCAAGGAGTTCATCGTTGTAGAAGGTGAACTCTGGGATAGTGGCGCCACTGAAGTTGCGAGGGACCGTAACCTTCTTGAGCTTTGGCATATTAGCGAAGCTATGGCCTGCCGAAGCATCGAACTTCGCTGCCGTGAGGTCGAACTTAGTCGAGGAATCGCCGAGTTCAGTGAAGCCGGTGCCTTCGAAGGCATTAGGCTTAACGGCAATGGTCTTGTTCTTGGAGCCAGCAGAGAAGAGGAAGGTGTCTAGCTTAGCATCGCCGGTGAAGGCCTTCTCGCCAATTACTGCGAGATCTGAGTCGCCGGTTGCGTCAACCTTAGTGAGATTATCGCAACCCTCGAATGCGGCATAGGAAATACCAACGAGATTCTTCAATACTACTTCGTCCATTGGCATGCTCCAGAATTCCTGCTGGAATGGTAGGGTTGGATTCTCGGCATAGGCTGGGAGAGTAGAAGATTCGATGACGAGCTTGTCTAGGTCTGCATTCCAGAAGATCTGGTGGACGAGCTGGTCTTCAGTATCGTCGTAGGTAAGAGCAGGCTTAATGGTGACAGTATTGTAATGGACGTCGCGGCTACCGGCGTTGAAGGCGGATTTACCGATGTAGGTGACAGTTGAAGGGACAGTAATGTCGTCGGCAATGTCTGCTTCGTAGAAGGCAGCTTCGTTAATGGACTTTACGCCTTCTGGGAGACCGTTTACGATCGTGCCAGTTGCGCCCTGGAAGGCTGCGCGCTCAATCGTCTTGGTGGAGCTTGGAATTTCGAACTCGCCTTCAATAGTTGCATCGTGGAAGGCACCTTCGTTCACGACCTTGAGGCCGCCAGGAAGAATGAGCGTACCGATATGCGAGTTAGCAAAGGCATATGGCTGCTCTGTGATTTTAGTCCAGCTTGTAGCACTCATATCTACAACGCCGAAGGTTAGGCCGGAGAAGAAACCGGTAGTACCATCAATTTCTGTCACGTTCTTGTCGGTGAAGACAAGGGCGCCATATTCGTCGCCGGCCTCAATCTGGCCGGAGCAGTTTACATCCCGCCAACCATAGCCAGATACGAAGACTCGGTCTTCGCAGGTCCCATACATTTCCGTCTTATTGAAGACTGTATAGAATGTTTCTACTGTTGGGGTTGCGCCGCTCCCCTGCGAATCAGGGATGAAGTTTTGATCGAGAACCCTCCATGTCGGGTAAAGCCCCTCTGTGTAATCAATCAATGATTGAGGGAAGCTATCATATGTCGCTGGTCCAGCATAAGGCGCAGATGCAATTCTTGCCCAGTCGGCATCAATTGTAATATCGCGTAAGGTTGGAATCTGAGCGAAGGTTCCTGGGCGCAAGAATTCAAGGGTGTCAGGGATATAGACGTCTACGAGGCGTGTGCCGCGGAAGGCCTCATAGCCTAAGCGCTTGAGGTTTGGAGAGTGTAGGCTCGCAGTCAAATTCTTGTCCCCCCAGAAGGCACGGTCGCCGATATATTCGAGACCCTCAGGCAAGTCTTTGATGGTTATACCATCGCCGCAGTTGCGATACTGGGAAGCATTACAGAAGAATGCTCCATCACCGATAACTTTGAGCGTGCTCGGCAAGACTACCTCCTCCTCAATTAATGCATCAGTGAACGCCATCGCGCCAATTGTTTCGACGCCACTCGGGAGCGTGAGCTTGCCGATTTGGCCGTGGTGGAAGATGAATGGAGAGATGGCCTTCCACGGCGTGGCGCCGAAGTCTACTTCGCTGGCGTTTACCTGACCAAAGTAATGACCGGTTGGGCCAGACATGCTAATATCTTCGCCGTAACCTTCTCCGCTAGTATTGATGATGCCACTATAGCGGTAGCCGTTGGCTGCCTGAACATATGGCGCCGTAACTGCTTTTTCAGTGAAGGTAATTTTGCCATAACGTTGACGGTAGCCCATGGATGAGATATTCGAGTAATTAAGCCCCCATTCTTCTTTCTTTTCCTCAGAAGGATCCCACCTAGTTACGCCTTCGCCGCCGAATTGGGCGATAAACTTTTTATATGTATTCCCTTCACCCGAACCAATCTTAGACCAGTTTTCGTCGTCAACTAAAACTTTACCGGCAAGAATTAGGTTATCTGGGTTAAAGAAGTCGAGATCGAAAGTGACATCCCTGATGCCCGGGCATTCGTGGAATACGTACCAGCCCATGTACTCGAGCTTATCGTAGAGGTGAATGTTTCTGACGAGAGTTGAGGTGAATGCGTCGTCGCCGAGGAATTTGAGGTTCGGGAAATCCACATCAATTTCGAGCGTGTACATTTTATTGAAGGCGCCTTGGCCAATGTATTCAATATTCCTTGGGATGGTAACCTCCATGCCAGGATACCAGGCGGAGCCGAAGGCGATAATTCCGATGCCCTTGAGAGAGTCTGGAAGCGAAATTTTTTCGATTCTTCTAGCGCGTGTCGACGAACAATTGATGTCATCTCTATCGCAATAGGCTAGTGGCGAAGAGAACCGGAAGCCCCATTCGTCCGAGTTGCCAGTAAGGTCGATGAAAGCCGAACCGCCGATGTACTCATAGCCGTCGCCGACGATAATTCTCTTAATATTATAGAAGTTGGCGAAGTAAAGCGGGGCGATAACGTTTTTCTTTTCATCTGGTTTTGCCCAGCGCTTTTCTGGCTCAGTCGCCTGCTTGCCGCAGTTATAGCCGCCCGAATAACTGTACATAAAGGCCCAATAGTTCGCGTTGCTACTAACGGAACCAGCACCGCAAGAAGTTCGCATTATCTCCTCCTCGTGGTAGTTCATGTCTTTATCGTAATGGTAGACATAGTCGTCCATCGTGAGGTGAGTAGCACTAACCTGTTCGTCTGCCGCGTAAGGCGCGATAATATTCAACTCTTCAACAGAATTCTCTGGCTCGCCCTCTTTGGCGGATTCATGCGAATTGCCGAGGACCTCGAATAGAGGATGGGTCGTGCCGCTCGTCAATGTATCATAAGCGACAGTGATTTTCTTCATGTTGCCGTTGCCCTTGAAGACTTCGACCTGGAGATAGTTGATGGATTTCGGGAGGTATAGTTCGATAATGTCGTTGTTCCTAAATGCGCGGTAATCGAGGCGCTCGACGCCAGTGAGGTCAATCTCTCCTAGACGTGCGTCCTCGAATGCGCGGGCGCCAATGATCTTGATGCCGTTGGCGCCAAAATCGAAACTCGTGAGGTTAGTGCCCGCGAAGGTGTCGGGAGCAATCGAATTCGCATTACCGCCATAGGAAACGCTTTGGATATTGGTGCAATCTTTAAAGAGGCCGGCACCGGTGTTATTTGTGTTAATCGTAATATTTTCGATGTTCGTGTTCTGGAAGATGAAACTGCCGGCGAATACATCGCTGGAGATAGAGATTGAAGTATTTGCTGCGTTTAGGGTCGAATCTTTGAAGGCATTCCAGCCAATGTAGTTGAAGTTTTCTTCGGAGAAATTCGTGAGCTTTAGCTTATAGCCGCCAAATGCAGAGCCGCTAGTAAGGCCCGTTGTAAATTGAAAATCCCTAGTGTCTTGAGGCGCAATGAAACACTGGTCGCTAGGGTATGTCGGGTTGCTATTGGGGAACCCGTTAGACCGGGCTACGACGCAACCTGTAGCCGCTAAAGCCTCTTCTCTTGTTAGGGTAAAGGATTTCTTTTCGGCGTCTGTTTTTTCTTCCCAACCAGGAATAATCCCTTCCGCGTTTTCTATCCATCGCCCTTGGCTGCCAGTATTGCAGTTCCAATAGCCGTTACTCGAGAGACTAGCGTGACAGTCTGGCACCCAAATGTTCAGGCCAATATCGTTGCCGATGACCATATTTGGGCCAAAGACGAGTTCGGTTTCTACCTCGGGGTCAATGATTGGTTTTACGCCGAGAATTTGGATTTTTGAGGTGTTGCTCATGTCGAGTTTGGTCGTGGTTACGGTTGGTTCGCGATAAGAGACAGCCGGGTAGGCGCTTTGTTGGTATTCGCGGTTTCCGTTTTTTAGGAAGTAGGTGTCGAGGTTTGCGTCGAGCGTGACGCCGGCTGCCGTCACGAGAGATTTGACGGTGTCAAAAGAAGGGACTACGACTGTGGTCGCGGAAGGGGTCTTGTCAAAAAACTTAATGGAGAGTTTCTGCGGCTCATCGCCGTCCGCATCTTCGAAAACGTATTCCCATCTCGTGTCGTTGGCGTCAGTGATAACGCCGGCGCTAGCCGCGAAGGCGGAATTATTAATAATTACTGAAAATATTGCGCTTAACCCAAGAGCGCAAAAAGCAACAAAGACCCTTTTGTTGCATGTTTTTATCTTGGACATGACCTCTCCC
Organism: uncultured Candidatus Saccharibacteria bacterium; assembly: GCA_947305655.1. Lineage (GTDB taxonomy): Bacteria > Patescibacteriota > Saccharimonadia > Saccharimonadales > Saccharimonadaceae > UBA2834. The sequence continues at coordinate 25,215 of CAMZEA010000005.1, forward strand.
TTTTTGTCTGTGTTTTGACCCTTTTTTCTAGTAAAGCATAAGCTTTAATAAAATTCAAGCCATTTAAAAAGGCCGACCTTTCGATCGACCTTCTTAAAATGGATCACCTCCTCGCTAAACGCATTGAGCGTCTTATTTTTACTTGAATCTTATCAACGATACTTGCGATCGATGATATGATGCAGTAAAAAATCGAGTAAATGCCTCGCTGGCTCTGAACTCTGACAATATATCCATGCTCTTTGCAGGATGCCTGGATAGACATTGTTGTCGAAAGTGTCCCGAACCAAATTAGTGCAAGCATCATCGCCACAGTAACTAATATGACGACAACGATGGCTCCATTTGCTAGGATCATCGACATCTCGTCATTCTTTCCGAGGTAGAGACCCCTGATTGCGTTATAAATATAACGCGAGTAACGATCGATGAATGCCCTTCCAAACATAGTCGTTGTTATAGCAACGTATAAGATGCTATAGAATGTGTTCGGTATGTAGATTGCCAACGTTTCATTAGTCGGCAAATCTCCGCAAGTATTCTTATCGCCATAACCAGATGATCTCTGGTAATAATTCGCAACATGCGAGCGCATGACACGAAACCTCTTCGATGTCTTCCTGGGCATCAATCTTGTACCTAAGATACCAATAATGGATGCTCCGAGAAGAAAAACGAACCAAGCTGCAAGCAAAACTACTGAATTCATAAGCGACCCCCCTTTAAGGTGATTTTTTAGGTTCAAGCGTCAGTACTGACACTCACGCTTCCATTATATCACAAAATGGTCAAAAAGTCAATATATGCTTATGGTTGAAACAGGGGTAGGACCAAAAAGCGCCCCCTGTTCGGAGGCGCCTTTTTTGCCGCTAGATTATTGCTGGGCTCTTAGAGATTGACCCATGAATTCCTGATAGAGTGTTTCGAGTTCGTCGGAGACCTCGAGGGCCTCTGGCTTTTCGACTAGCATGACGACAAATTTGAGCGGAGAATCGGCCGGAATATCGTTCTGCTCCTGAGAGCCATAGCCGAGGAGAGATGGAATCGTGATCTCGCGCACGCCGCCGATACGCATACCTTCAATACCTTCGAGCCAACCCTGGATCATTTTGGTCGAACCAGCGAGCGGATCATTCAATGCGGTTGGATCGTTTTTGCTATTGAAAGAAGAGTCAAAGATTGTTTCGTCAGAGAGCCAGCCAATATAATAGGCGGCATAGTCGGTATCGTAGCTCGCAATTTCTTCTTCTTTTTCATCGGCATAGGTGTATTTGATTTCACGGCCCTGACCTACGACGAGGTCGCGAGTCTCGAGCGACGTAACGGCGGCGGCATTATATGCCTTCACTTCGCCACGATAGCTCTTGAACTGCTCAAAATACTGGTCCGAAAGCTTCGACGCGCGGTCCGATTTGCGGCTCTGATAATCGTTATATAGCTCGGCGAACCTGTTCATACGGCTGGTTGCGTTTTCGGACTGAGTTTCGCTGTTTTTGAAGTTAAGCACAATCCCGACATAGAGCGCGAATGTACTAAAAAGCATAAAGATAGCAATCGCGATTATTATAATGCGCTGCTTTGGTGACGTTTTTCTGTCTTCGTTTACAATCATTTTACCTCCGTTATCGCCACCCTTATTTGATAGATTCCAATGTATCCATTATATCTTGAATTTCGCTTTTTTCCAGGGTTTTGTCCGGGTGGGCGAACTCGAGATGGAAGCTAACATTTTTCGTGTCGGCGCCATCTGCTTGATAAATGGAAACTGGGCTAAGTTTATAAATGTAGTCTTTTAGCGCATCGCGAATTTTGGCCTCGAGCTCAGCGTAGGCGGTGTCGCCAGCGACCGTGAGGGTCAAATCGCGAGAAACCGACGGGTAGTTGCTAAGGCGGAAAGTTTTCGCCGCGGCGCCACGCGCAAGGGCGAGGAGCGCTGTGAGGTCAAGCTCAAAGGCAGCCACGCCGCGCGGAAGCTTGAAGCTCTTCGCGACCGAGCCCTTAATTTCGCCAAGATAGCCGATGGTCATATTGCCAGCGACAATCGAAGCAGAGCGCTTTGGCTCGTAATAACTATTGGTTGCGCTATTCGTGAACTTGCCTAGCTCGTACTTTGCGCCAAGAACCTCGAGAAGATTTTCGAGATATTTCTTTGCGAGATAGTAGTTGCTCTGCTCTTTGCCATCAACGAAGACAAAGCCGAGCTGAGGGAGCCCCTGCGGCGTCTTGTCGTCGTCGAAGCCGAGATTCTTTGGATAGACCTGGTTCATTTCGTAGAGCGCGAAGCGTCCATAGCCAGCGCGAAGGTTGCCGTAGCTCTTGTCGAGAAGGCTGGGGATGATGCTCTGGCGGACATACTGAAGGTCCGGCGAGATGGAATTGACAATTTTGTAGGCGTTTTCTGGCTTTTGACCAACCTTTGCCATGAGGCCGCCGTGCACGAAGCTATACGTCAAAACTTCGTTGGCGCCGCGAGCGGAAAGGATGTTGCGAATCTGCGTCTTCAAAGCGAAAAGCGAGTTCGGATCAGCCGTCGCATGAAGCGGAAGGACCGGTTTGATGCTATCGAAGCCAGAGAGACGACCAACTTCCTCGATGATGTCCTCGGCAATATGAATATCGGTGCGCCAGAACGGGGCGACAACACTAATCTTGTCGCCATCAAGCTCAACGCCGAATTCAACGTTTTCGAGCAAAGTCTTGACTTGCTTGTCGGTGAAGTCGGTGCCGAGAAGGCCATTGATTTGACCGAGCGTGAGGTCGACGACGATTGGTTCCGGAGCTTCTTTCTGAGTGTCGAAGGCTGCGAGTGGCTTGAAGTAGGCCTGAAGGTCGCGAGCGCAACGCAAAGCGACCGGCAAAGTCTGGCCGGCTGGCTGGCCCTTCGTGAAGCGGGTGATCGCCTCGGAGAAAATGCCATGCGCCATCTGAGTCTTGCGAAGATTGTAGAGACTGAAGGTTGCGGACTCGAGAATAATGCGCTTCGTATTTTCATCAATAGCAGTATTAGCACCGCCCATTGCGCCAGCGAGCGCAACTGGAACATCGTTACTCGTAATGACAATGTCGTCTGGGGTCATTTCGACCGTGGTGCCGTCGAGAAGTTCGAGCTTTTCGCCCTTCTTTGCGGCGCGGACAATAATCTTTGGCGAGTCGGTACCACCAACAGCGACGAACTTGTCGTAGTCAAAGGCGTGAAGCGGCTGACCATAAGTCAACATGCAAAGATTCGTGGCGTCAACGACTGGATCGATTGGGCGCATGCCGGCACGAGCAAGAAGCGTAGCGCCAGTCGAAATAGTCTTCGGATATTCGGCGCCGGTCGATTCGAGCACGAGTGCCGTGTAGCGCGGGCAGAGTTTTTCGTCGATTGCGATGTCGAGCTTGACGTTCTTGTCGTTTTCGAAATCTTGCTTAGCGTCAAGATACCATTCAGGCGAAGTAAACTTCTGACCAAGAATGCCCGCGACTTCGCGGCGGAAGCCGAGAATACCGAAGGTATCTGGGCGATGCGTGAGGGATTTGTTCTCAATGTCGAGAATCTTGTCTTTGAGATTGAAGATATCTGCGAAGGCCTTTCCTGGCTCAGCAACGGAGCTATCGAGCTCAATAATGCCAGTATGGTCATCGCCAAGATCGACTTCGTCAGCGCCAGCCATCATGCCGTAGCTGTCGTACTTGCCGAGCATCTTGCGCGTGCCAATCTTGAATGGTTCGTCGGTACCGAAAGTACTCGGGACGATTGCGCCTGGAGCAACCCAAGCGGCAAACATGCCTTCGTGAACATTTGGCGCGCCGCACATAACCTGGACGTAGCCGTCAGAGTCGCGCTCGACATCTTCAGCAACGCCGCCATCGTCAATCTTGCAGAGACTGAGATGAGTGTCTGGAATCTTTTCGCAGTATTTCACCTGGACGGCGTAAACTTTGTCATATTTATGAGTGTTATCGATAACGCCCTCAACCTCAACGAGGCGAGCGCCAATAAGCTTGACGAGCTCTTCGTCGCTAATCGTGATTTTATCGAGGCCTTGTTTTAGCCAATTGAGAGATACTAGCATGCGAACTCCTTTAGAAAATCCAGTTTTGCAGATTCGAGATAGCGAATGTCGTTTAGCTGGTAGCGAAGCATGATGAGGCGATCAATACCGCCGCCCCATGCGAAGCCTTGATACTTGGTCGGGTCGATGCCGGCAGCCTTCAAGACGTTCGGATGGATCATGCCGCAACCGAGCATTTCGAGCCAACCGTCGCCCTTGCCACCGAGGGAGGCAGGTTTTTCGATGAGGAACTCGAGGCTTGGTTCGGTGAATGGGAAGTAACCCGGCTGAGTCTTAATGTTTAACTTCTGGCCGTAGTATTTTTCGAAGAATTCGCGCAAGATTGCGAGCATGTTGCCGAGCGTGCAGTCTTCGGAAACATAAACGCCTTCACACTGATAGAAAGTGTGCTCGTGGGTAGCGTCGATATCTTCGTTACGATAAACGCGGCCCGGAACAGCGACGGCGATAGCCTTGCCCTCTTTGAGCTTGTGGGCATTCGCCTTCAAAACGCGATTTTGCATCGTGCTGGTGTGAGCTGGTGGAATAAAGCCTTCTTCAGTGCGGAAGGTATCGTAACCATCACGTGCAGGGTGGCCCTTCGCAAAGTTGAGACTATCAAACATATGATATTCGTCATCAAGCTGAACAGATTCGGCAATATCAAAACCCATGCTCTGATAAATCGCAATCACGCGATCGAGCTCGGTCATAAGCGGATGTTTGCTACCAAAATCAGCGGTCAAAAACTCCGGCATCTGTCCGTTAATATCACATGGCGCGCTAATATCGAGTGGCGCGACATCTTCCTGTTCGGCAGCGGCCTCGGCGGCTGCGATTTCGGCGTTTAGTTGCTGTTTTTTGAGATTAATTTTTTTGCCAAAATCTGCACGTTGGTCGGCCGGCAGGTCCTTGATTTTCGCATATTCAGCACCAAGTGCCTTTAGCTCATTCTTTAGTTCCTGTAATGTGGCCATAATAGATATATTCTACCATATTATCAGAGATAAAAAAACGCCCGCGGCTAATTTTGCGGGCGAATTCCATAGCCTTAGTGAATCACGAAAATGATGACGAGCGAAATCGCGGCGAGCGCGACGAGAATGAACCAGAACCAGCTGAAGCGATTAGTTTTTTGCATGTTCTTCAAATATTCGGACTGCTCGACAAAATCTGGGTCATCGCGCTGCGAGGTTTTCTCGGCGCGCTCACGCAAATCCGAACTAATGCGCTCGCCTAGTTTGCTACGTTCTTCGTCTTTCTCTACTAAAATCCCCACGATTCCTCCTTAATTACCGTATTAGTATAGCACAAATGGACTTGCATTTTTACCGAATAATTCTTATACTTATCTCAAGTGTAGAGGTCAAAACAAAAAACTGCGAAGAAAGATTTGCTATAAAGAGGTTAAAACAGCAGCGTAATTTTTCCTCATGCGTGAAGAGACTCGCTCTTTGCGGGGTTTTTGCTGTCTTTGCAGCAGGAGCATATTCGCTCGTTTCCTTCTTCGCCTCGGCGCTTGCCGACCCAATCCGCAGCGTCGATATTACCTCTCAGAATAAGAGCTTCGAAAGCTACGAATCCGGCGCCTGGAAAGTCACGAAGAGTGCGAAATGGATTGCAAAAGGCAAGGCTCGCATTACCTTGACGATCGACTCCATTGCAAAAGACGACGAACGCCCGAAGGATATTCTTCTCGTTCTAGACAACTCCGGTTCCATGCTTGGGCGCCGCCTCGAACAGGCCAAGCAGGATATTACTAGCCTCGTGACCACTCTTATGACCGAGCGAGATGCGCGCTTCGGCCTCATTACTTTTAATTCGACTTCCACTCTAGTCCACAATCTTACCGACGACCGCCAAGCAATTGTCGATAGCATCAACAACCTCGGCGTTTATGGCCAGACCAATTACTATGAAGCTATCCTCAACATGGAGCAGATTTTTGCAAACTATGACTTCACCGAGGGGCGCCGCCCAATTGTGCTGTTTATGACGGACGGCGAGCCGACCGTCGACGCGCCGCTTCAGATTTCTGAGTATCAGCTATTCAAGACGCTTTACCCGGACGTTTCAGTGCGCGGTATTCAGTACGAGATGGGTGACGAAATACGTCAACGCGTAAAGGATATTTCCGACCTACAATGGCGCGCAGAGATGGACGACCTCAACGACACGCTATGGCGTGCAATCTCGGAGGACTCATTCCTATACGATACTTTCAGGGTCGAAGATTATATCGACGATACGTATTACACGATTGATTCGGCAGCCTCGATAAAAGCTTCGCTCGGCTCCTATTCCCTGACCTATGACGGAACGACGCCGAAGGTTACTTGGGATCTCAATGGCCTATACCGGAGCGGCACAAAAGAGGCGCTATCGATTGACGTCAATATTCGCGACCAGTATTATGCAGACGACGATGGCCGCTATCCGACCAACAAACATATAGACGTCCGGTCTTCGATTTATGACACGCCAGACGAAAATATTTCGAGCACCAAGACGCCGATTTTGAAGCTAAAATACACTGTTACGAAGAATAATAACGTGCCGGATTCGAGCTGCCAGGCGCACGAATCGACGGAAAAATACATCGTCTTTGACCCGGTTGACATGGACTATGAAACCGGCGAATGGTGCAATAGTTATTACACGAATGGTTGGGATTTAGGCAACGAAGAAATTATCCGCATGGGCTCCGATTATTTCTTGATGCCCGAAGAGGATGTCGATCTCAAGGCAGTTTGGCGAAAAGTAACCATCGATAAGTCGATGGATGGCGAGGTCTACACTACGCCAACGGCATTCCTGGAACGAGGCGAGGTCATGAATGTGCGTATAAAGAATTTGGTTCCGGGCGCGAATGCGACAAGCCACTACCTCGACCACGACACGACCATCAAGGCGTTTAAGCGCGCAACCACGAAGCCAGACGACTTCGATACAAGAAACAAGGTCGAAATCAGCCGCGACGCGTCGCCATTCCCGATTTATGCCTACCTCGGCAACGATGGCGAAACCGTATATTATTGGTCGGATGCGGAAGTTATCTACCTCTATCCAAATTCGCGCAGTATGTTCGAGTCCTATGACGTGCTCGAAGATATTTCCGGCTTATCAGAGTTCAATGCCACGTCGGCAACAACAATGGGCTGGATGTTCAAGCACTGCCACAACCTCAGTGACCTTTCGCCAATTAGCGACTGGGACGTCACGAATGTCTACGAAATGGCCGGTATGTTCGATGATGCCACTTCGCTCACGGACGTCGACGCATTGGCGGACTGGAGAACACCAATTCTTAACGACGTCGAGTCAATGTTTAACGGTACATCAAACCTCACTTCGATTGCCGGATTGCTCGATTGGGGCGTAACTGAGATTACTTCAATCGGAGACCTCTTGAGAGACGCAGTGAAGCTGACCACTCTTCATGGTCTCGAAAACTGGGGAGTATCAAATGTCACGAATGCGAACAACGCATTCTGGGGCTGCCATACTCTAACCGACATCACGGCCCTAACCGACTGGGTAACGACGAGCTTTGACAGGATGGAGTACATGTTCAAGGATAATTACGCGCTCGTTAATATTAATCCGTTAACCGGGTGGACGGTAGATAACGTAAAGTCCTTCGAGGGCGTATTCTCGTTTGCCCAATCCATTACAAATCTCGATGCCCTCGCGGACTGGAACGTCAGCAACGGCGAGAACTTCGCGGCAATGTTTGATCATACCCATTCCCTCATAGATATTTCGGGCCTGGCGGATTGGCGGCCGACGAACGCGCAAACAATGTTCGGCATGTTCTACGACGCACAATCGCTAACTAGCGCGAGCGGCCTCAAGGATTGGGATATCGATAATGTTACAGTCCTATCCGATTTCTTTAGAGATTGTTTCTCGCTCACGGATATCGCGGATCTCGCCGGCTGGGCCGACAATCTTGAGAGCGTCGAAGCAATCGGCTCGTTCTTCTCCGACGATAAAGAACTAGTTAATATCTCAGCGCTTACCGACTGGGTAATGCCAAATGTTGCCGACATGAGTGCAGTCTTCCGCGGAACGAAGAAGATTGCAGACTATAACCCAATTTCTGGCTGGAATACCAGCAAGGTAACAGATATGGAGGCGATGTTCGGCTGGTCGAATATGAGCGACTTGAACGCCATCCGAAACTGGGATGTTTCGAAGGTCGAAACTATGAAGTTCCTCTTCCACAACTGTCCACAGATTACGACTCTTGAGCCAATCGAAAATTGGAACGTCGTAAGCCTCAAAGATATTAACGGCATCTTCCGCTATCTCGAAAACGTAACTACGCTCGAACCAATGAGAGCTTGGGGAGCGAAACTCAGCAATCATCTCATCGATACACAGTACGCTTTCGAAGGTATGACGAGCGTGACCGACATTTCTCCGTTCTCGACCTGGGACGTCTCGAACGTAACGAGCCTAGCTGGCATGTTTGGCGGCATCCATATGACCAATCTATCCGCACTCTCCGGTTGGAATGTCAGCAATGTCACAGACTTCAGCAATATGTTCCAGTATTGTAAGTTCCTCACTACCGCTCTCGACATCGAGAGTTGGGCACCAATGATCCAAGACCAGGCCAACTTCGAGGAAATGTTCCTAGAAGTGCCTCTAGATCGCAGTCTCCTCCCATCTTGGTACGAAGAATAAGCACTATCTGTTTCTCCAGAGTATGCTATAATAGATGCATATACTTTAAAAGGAGGTGTAATGGCTACAACTAAAGCCAAGTCGACCAAGAAGCCTGCTGCCAAGAAGATTGCAGCAAAGAAGCCGGCTCCAAAGTCGAAAACTACAGCCAAGGCCGCGAAAGTTGCTCCAAAGGCAGCCGCAGTCAAGGCGACAAAGGTGGGCGCAGTAAAAACCAAGATCGTCTCCGAGAAATCTACGACCGGGAAGAAGAATCCAGTCAAAGAGTTCTTTGCTCGTAAGGGCGATCCAAACGAAAACATTCTAACAATTTTCAAAGATACCAAGATTATTGGCGCTTTGATTGGCGAAATCATCGGTACGGGCCTCGTTACCGCCGTTGCTTTGACGCTCGGCCTAACTAACCCGCTCTATTTGGTTTTCTCTTATATCGGCATCACGGCTGCGGTCTTCGCACTTTCCGGTGCCCATATTAACCCAATCATTACCGCCGGTATGATGGCTAGCCGTCGCGTTTCAGCGATTCGCGGTGTGCTCTACATCATCGCACAGCTCCTCGGCGCATGGCTTGGCTTCATGATTATCAATGCGTTCTATAATGCCGGCATCGCAAGCGGCAATATTACCGCAGAGACCATGATGCTTCCAACGCTAACGTCCGCCGATAGCCTAAACGCTACTACGGAAGGGTTTAGCTTCTTCTGGGCAATTACGCTGGTTGAGTTCATCGGCGCAATCATCATCGCGTTCTTCTTTGCACGCGCGCTCGAGTTTAAGCGTGGCGCCTTTACTTTCGCAGCTGTTGTTGCGGGCGGCATTTTCTTTGCGTTCTTGTTCGCATATCTTATTGCCGCTAAATTCCTCGGCATTAATCCAGATGCAACGCCAATCAACATCATGAACCCAGCAGCCGCATTCATGTACGGCCTGCTCCCATCGAACGCCGAAGGCTTTGACGCGCTCATGGGTCAGCTCTGGCCAATGTTGACTACCTACGTCATCTTCCCAGTGCTTGGTGGCGTACTTGGCTTCTATCTTTCCGACTTTGCAAACAAGCTCAGCGGCAAAGAGCTCAAAGCCTAAAAACCGTTCAAAAGATTCGAAAATACCGATCTTCCGAGGTCGGTATTTTTGCTACCCCACCCCTGTCCGATTTGACTATCTCGCTTATGTATGCTATAATTAGAAGATGGTCTTCAATACTTGGGGAAAGGAGGTATAAAAGACATGCACGACGACAGTGACGTTTATCGGAGTAAAAAACACAAACGCCGCAATAGAATGGCTAGAAGGTTATATCTAGCCACAGCCGTGCTGCTCGCGCTTGAAATCGTAGCCCTTACGATTTCTTATCTTGCATAGGGTTGCGATTCAGCTTTGGGCAAAATGCCCCGCCGGGTTCCCCGGCGGGGTTAAATTTTATACCGTTCCGAGGATGCGATTCCAGAGTTCGTCGAGTTCGGCCTTATTGATAGTGCCGACGGTCGCGAGACCAGAGATGCCGGATTGCATGAAGAGGCGCGCGAGCTGGACGATAGAGCTCTTGTCGATGTTCTCAACCATCTTAACCGCATCAGACATCGGCTCGTAGCGGCCGGTCGTAATATAGTCTTTGAGATAGTAATTACTGATTTGCTCGGCAGTCTGAGCGAGCATTTGTTGGCGTCCGAGCGCATAGCTCTTTGCGGCAGCAATGTCGGCCTCGCTAATGTCGCCATTAATCACCTTGCCGAGCTCGACTGCAATGAGGTCAAAGAGGTCGGTGGCATTTTCGGAGTTCACTTCCCCGTCGAAATCCCAAGTACTGGACCAGCGATCCGATTCGGTCTGCGAGCCCATGCCGTAAACAATGCCACGCTTTCGGGCCTTGCCAAAAATTTTACTGCTCATCGTGCCGTTCAGGATGTGGTTGAGGCAGCCCATAGCGTACTGCTCCGATGGCTCGAGTGGGCGATTTAGGACAAACGAAAAGCCAAAGCACATGTTGCTGGCATCTTTGCGACGAATAACAACCGGGTCGGTAGCTTGATAATCAGAATGCGGGATTTCAAATTTCTCGCCTGGCTTCAAATCCCAGTTTTCGAGCATATTAATAATCTTGCGCTTGCGGCCGTGGAGATTGCCGGTAATGATGAACTGCATATTATTCGCGGTATGAGTACGATGATGGTGGTCGCGAATGTCTTTTAGCTCGATGCCGCTTATTGTCTTGAGGCGCTCGCCGTAAGTCAGAACATTCTCGCCCAGCGATTGTTGAAGCTTCGGCCAAATCAGGCGCGAATAATCGTTCTGGTAGCCGGTAAGCTCAGAGCGAACATTGCCTTTTTCTGAGGCTAGCTCTTCCTCGCAGAAGCGAGGCTTTGCGACGGCAAGTTCCTGAAGGCCCAAAATGCGCTCCCATTCGAAGTCGGCGCATTCAGTCTCGTAACAAATGAAATAGTCAGAAGTCCAGGCATTGTGATAGGCGCCATTTTTCGTAAACTCAGCTTCATAAGCCTGTTCGTCGCGGTACTCGGCGTTGCGACCGAAGGCCATATGCTCCATGAGGTGGGCGACTTCATAAATCTCAGGATTCTTTACGAAGCGATTGCCGGCACGGAAAATAATCCGGATGTTGAGAACCGGCGATTCCGGCGCATCAATCAAAAGCCCCCGCCCACCAGATTTGAGCTTAACTTCTTCTACTACGTGCTTCAATTATCTACGACCTTTTTTCTTGTTCTGGCGAGCTTGCTTTTTGGATTTTCTAGCGGCGTTGCGTTTAGCATTGCGGTTGGCGTTAGAACCAGAGCCTTTTTTGCTATTGCCGACATTACTTTGGTGCTCGGCAGCTTTACCTACGCCGTGTTCATCTTTCGTAAATTCATCGTCCATATTCTTGACGCCACCAGAAATTTCGTTGACGCCTTTTTCGGTAGCGCCTTCGGCCATCTTGGTAAGCTCAGTGTCATACTTGTCATCGGAAACTTCGGCAACTTCTTGCAAGCGGAGCGAGAGGAGAATCTTCATCACTTCCTCGCGGAGTGCGCGCTGGAGACCATCGAAGAGCTTCTGGGATTCAGAGCGATACTCGACAAGCGGATCACGCTGGCCGACGCTGCGCCAATGAATACCCTCGCGGAGATGCTGCATATTTTCGAGGTGCTGCATCCAGAGCGTATCGAGAACATTAAGGTAAACTTCACGCTCAATCTTGCGCATAGTATCTTCGCCAAATTCGAGCTCTTTGTCGCGGTACATCTCTTCGATTGCGGCGACGGCAAGCTTATTGCGGTCTTTTTCGCGGCGCATGAGGCCAATGGATTCGATGAGATCGTCGTCGAGATCAAAGACGGCTTTGAAATTTTCGACAAACTTCTTGTTCACGCGAGAGCTGAACTGAACAAGCTCGGCAATTTCGTCTTTGTAGAGGCGAGTAATCTCTGGGCGAATGTTGTCGCCATCGAGAATCTTGCGACGCATCGTGTAGACGACCTTGCGGTGACGGTTAATGACGTTATCGTACTGGACGACGTTCTTGCGGGAGTCGAAGTTGAAGCCTTCGATGCGTTTCTGAGCAGACTCCAAGGTCTTACTTACCATGCGGTTCCTAAGTGGCATATCGTCATCGACGCCGAGGCGCTTCATAATCATAGAGATACGATCGCCTTGGAAGATGCGCATGAGGTCGTCTTCGCAAGATACAAAGAACTGGGTAGTACCTGGATCGCCCTGGCGGCCACCACGACCACGGAGCTGGTTATCGACGCGGCGAGAATCATGACGAGCGGTGCCAATCACAGCGAGACCGCCGAGTTCAACAACGCCCTTGCCAAGTTTAATATCGGTACCACGACCTGCCATGTTGGTCGCGAGGGTGACTGCGCCCTTTTCGCCAGCCTTGGCAATAATCGCAGCCTCACGCTCGTTGTTCTTTGCGTTCAAAATCTCAAACGGGATGCCTTCCTTTTCAAGGTAGGCAGCAATGCGTTCGTTGTTGGCGATAGAATCAGAGCCAACGAGCACTGGCTGGCCCTTTTTGTGGAAGTACTTAATTTCATCAGCAATCGCTTTAAGCTTCGCAGCTTCGGTGCGGTAAATCAAGTCGTCCTTGTCGACGCGAATGATCGGCTTGTTTGGCGGAATTTGAATTACGTCGAGTGCGTAAATCTGCTGGAATTCCTCTGCCTCAGTGAACGCCGTACCGGTCATACCGGAAAGCTTATTGTAGAGACGGAAGAAATTCTGGAAGGAAATCGTCGCGAGGGTCGTAGATTCTTCGCGAACCTGGACGCCTTCCTTGGCCTCAATAGCCTGGTGAAGACCTTCGTTGTAGCGGCGACCGTGCATGAGACGGCCGGTATGTTCATCGACGATCATAACTTCGCCGGAGTTCGTAACGACGTAATCCTTGTCACGCTTAAAGAGAGTCTCTGCGCGGAGAGCCTGCTCGAGGTGATAGACAATACGTGTATTCTCGGTGCTGTAGAGAGTTTCTACGCCAAGAATCTTCTGAACTTTATCGACGCCAGCGTCAGTGAGGGAAACCGTGCGACGTTTTTCGTCTACAATATAATCTTCATCAGCGAGCTGAGCGCAAACCTTAGCGAACTGATAGTAGCTCTCTGGGTTGTCCGCAGCTGGCGCGGAAATAATAAGTGGGGTACGAGCCTCATCGATCAAGATTGAGTCGACCTCATCGACGATCGCGAAGTTGAGTTCGCGCTGGCGGAGATACTCAGCGTCCTTCACCATGTTATCGCGGAGATAATCGAAGCCGAATTCATTGTTCGTACCGTAGGTAATATCGCAAAGATATGCTTCCTTGCGGGTGCATGGCTCGAGATGGCGCATGCGCGGATCATCGTGATCCTCATTTTCATAAGCCTTGTTGTAGCGGAAGCTTGCTTCGTTGACGATAACACCGACAGATAGGCCGAGGAAGTCATAGAGTTCGCCCATCCAGCCAGCGTCGCGCTGAGCAAGATAATCGTTAACGGTCACAATGTGGACACCGCGTCCAGTCAAAGCATTAAGATATGCCGGTAAAGTAGCAACGAGAGTTTTACCTTCACCAGTTTTCATTTCGGCAACGTTGCCTTCATGGAGCACAATACCGCCGATGAGCTGAACGTCGAATGGACGGAGCTTCAAAACGCGGTCGCTTGCCTCGCGAACGAGCGCAAATGCCTCTGGCAAAATCTGATCGAGCACCTTATTGTCGGCAGCAATGCGAGCCTTTTTGTCGATTTTCTTTGGAGCTTTTTTGTCGTCTTTTTTCGCCTTTTTGCCCTTAACTTTCTCTACGGCTTTTTCGGCCTGAGCCTGCTTGTTGAGCTTGTCGAAACGAGCTTTTAGTTTTTCGGTCTGAGCGGCAAGTTCTTTCTTGTCCATCTTGGCGTATTTTGGCCCGAGCTTATTAATCTCATCGACGCGCTTTTTCAAACGATGAAGAGTTTTCTTCTGTGCATCACCAAAAATATGCTGCAAAACTTTGGTCGTTGCGGTTTTATCGGCAAGTTTGTCGGTAGGTTTTTTGTCTTTAGGAGCCTTTTTGACTTTTGGAGCCTTGGCTACTTTTTCCACCCTTTTCTTATCTGACTTCCTCTCTTTCATTGTTCCAGTATACCACAGCCTACTTCTTC
>CAMZEA010000006.1 GCA_947305655.1 uncultured Candidatus Saccharibacteria bacterium
TAGGAGCATATGCCTTTCGGCGTGCTGGTTCAAGTCCAGTCTCGCGCACCAAGATAAAATTAAATACAAGTTCATGCTTGTATTTTTTATTAGACGTGTTATACTCTATCTATCTTGGCCCCATTCGGCCAGTGATCGTTACGGCTTGGTTTTCTTCCGAAATCTTGCAGAGGAAAAGAAAAAGTATTTCACTCTTACGATGATATTGATGATATGTGAGCCCATCCGGGATCAATATATGAATTCGGACTCCGGATTTGTATGATCTTTGCTCTAGAGCGCTAACTCATGCTCGCAGATATTCGTCAAAATATTCAATTTACGTAAGAGCGCCCAATGGACGCCCATCGTATGAAAAATACTTAACATGGGCCCCTCGGGGCAAATAAAGTTCCTCTGTTCGGAGAAAGCCAAGTAAGGCTTATAGCCCTCGGCGCTAGCATTTTCACAACACCCTCAGCCGAGGGTTATCTTTTTTTCTATCTAATTTGTACGCCGTATTTTGACCAGACCGCGCGAAGAGAAATATCCTCGCTCGGCATCTCGAAATAATCATCGTTGATATATTTTACCTTCGCAGAAGCATCGAACTGCCAACCCTTGAAAGTATAGCCATCACAAATTGGCTTATTGTCGCTAATACGAACGGCTTCGCCAGCCAAGTAGCTCTTTTGCGCTGGGCCGGTATGATAATCCTTGCATTCTGCTGGCAAATTCGGCTTATATGTCACGGAATACTTTTGGGCGCGACCGATTTTTTGCGTTTCCTCTACTGGGTTTTTCTGGTAGAATCCGCCGACAATCTCAACGTCATGCTCCGGCATCACAAAGCTATCGCCATCGACCGCCGCATCGGACGTCATCCAACCGCTAAAGCCGTAATCTGCCGGGGCATAATCCGGAGTGCGCTGCTCGAGACGAAAGAGCGTACCGGCAGCAACTGTCTTCGTAGCAGGAGCTAAATAGTTCTCTGGGATATTGCCGCTGATATGGTAGGTAACCTTATAGTATGGCCTCTCCGTGTTTTTCACGAATGTTCCGGTCAAGGTAACGTCGTTTGCTGGCATCGCGAAGCTTTCGGTGCCTTCAGGAATTTCTCCCGCAGACCAGCCAGAGAAGCTATAGCCCGGGATATATGGGTTTGGGGCAATTTCCACGAGAGCCCCCTTCGTGTGCCTAGTTTGCTCAGGGAGCTTAGGCGCTCCGTAAGGAATGTCGCCGGTGAGTTCATAACTGACTTTATAGAGCGGCACCACGTCGTTCCCTATGTAGTTATGGACCAAATTGGAGCGGGCGCTAGTAATTCCGTTTTCGGTGGCTTCAGCCTGAATATAAAAATCGCGACGTAGATCCTGGGCCTTCGTCTTGTCATCTTCGACGTCTTTTGGCGTGCGGACAATCACGTCGACCGAAATCTCGCAGCCAGCCTGAAGGCCTTCGACGGCGTAGCTAACCGTACGGCTCGTATCGTCGTAATTCAAATCGACAACTTTTCCTTCGCACTGGTCAGCGATTATCGTTTCGCCAAATTTCTCGAAAGACATTCCGCGCGGGACCTGGTTGGTCACGAGAATGCGATCACTGAATAGATTCGCTTGGCGCGTATTATTTGAGGCAATGCCATTAGCGTCGACGCCGTCATAGCTGGTGACGATACTATAAGAATGAGTCGAGTCTAAATCTAATGGCGAGCCGTCTTCGATGAGTTCTGCGGAAGCGTTAAGCATGATGCACCCCGTAAAAGCAGCCATAAATAAGCCGCCCAAGACAGCAACGTTCCCCCGATTAGTTCGCAATTTTCGTTTGCGTGCCACACCTAACTCCACTTTTTCTTAACACTATTTTATCAAAAATTAAGCACAATTGCATTAATTAAATGCAGGTGTAGCCGCCATCAACTGGCAAAATGGCGCCAGTTACATAGCGCGCCTCATCAGAGGCAAGGAAGACTGCGGCGGCATCGAGCTCGCCTGGTTTGCCATAGCGCTGCATTGGAACATGAGTCTTAGCGAATTCCTGGAAGCTCTCGGTGTCAAGCACGGCTTTTGTAAGCTCGGTTTCAAAATAACCTGGGCAAATTGCGTTACAGGTAATGCCATCAGTTGCAAGTTCAGCAGCTACGGCGCGCGTGAAGTTCACGACGGCGCCCTTCGAAGCGTGATAGGCGACGGTATGGATTTCGGTATTGCCAACGAGGCCATACATCGAAGCAATATTAATAATGCGCCCGTATTTATTCTTCTGCATGATGCGCGCGAAGGCACGAGTCATCTTAAAGACGCTAGTTTCATCGGTTGCGATGGTGAAATCCCATTCATCATCAGTCATATCAACGACGCCCTTATCCTTCGAGGAGCCGGCGCAGTTAAGCAAAATGTCGACGCGGCCGAATTCTTTCTCGGCGGCTTCGGCAGCGGCATTAATATCATCAGTAGAAGTAACGTCGCACTTCAATGGAAGAACCCTAACCTTGAATTCTTTGCGTAGTTTTTCGGCAAATTCTTCGAGACGCTCAACGCGGCGCGCGAGAATCACGAGATTGGCGCCCTGACGCGCGAAAGCCGTCGCCATTTGAACGCCGAGACCAGAGCTGGCGCCCGTTACTACTGCGATTTTTCCAGTCAAATCAAACATATATACTCCTTTTTTCTTTCTCTATTTTACTATAATTTTTGGTACATTTTGATATGCGCGGCAGCGTATTTTTTGTCGCTAAAGAGCGCAAGGCCGCGAAAGTCGAGCGGAGCTGGGTCTTCCGGATGCGAGAGCACAAAAATGCCGCCGTGCTTTAGGTTCTTCAGGATTTCTTCAATATAGTCGTACTGCGGCTCATCATATGGCGGGTCGGCAAAAATAATGTCGTATTCGCGCTGGATTTTGCGAATGACTTTACCCTTGTCGCCGAGCTTAAACTTATCGATATTATCATGAAGAGTCTTCATTGCCTTGTGGTTATTCTCGAGAAAATCTACCGATTCGGCGCCGAGCGAAAGAGCCTCAAGGCCAATTGCGCCGCTGCCGGCAAAGGCATCAAGAATGTCTTTCCCAGCAATTTCGCCGCGGAGACGATTAAAGATCGCCGAGCGTTCACGGTCGCCCATTGGATGGGTCTTGCTAGTCTTCGGCGTGTCAATGAGACGCCCGCCAAATTTGCCCGAAATAATACGAATCTGGTTATCTTTTCTTGGCATCCTGCTCTCCTTTCTTTGCCAATTCAATACTTGAAGCCCACCCGAGCGCAATGGCACGGACAATTTCCGGAATCAAGATTTCACGAGTCTCAACGGCGAGCTGCGTATTCCAGCCGTTCTTGATGAAGTGGCCATACATATTGAGTTTCGCGATTTGTTTCAGTTCGCTATAGAACATCTCGTCGAGATCAACATTATGGAATTCTTCGCGATGAATTTTCTTAGGCATCAAACGCTTCAGGCGTACTGGCGCTATAATGTAGGCGACGCCATATTCGAAGGCGATATGCTTCGTCATAACGCCGCCGGCGCCCCAGTATAGCCAGTTGTTGCGGGCGGCTTGAGCGAGGTTTTCGCCGCGCATGATGCCCTTGATCTCGCGCCCGAAGAGCTTCTTGTAATCCATATCAGTCATAAGTTCGTCGACGACTTTACGGAACGGATAATGATGCGCAGGAGTCAGACCATCGACAATCGCATGCGCCATCCAGGCCGCCTCAAATGCGGCGCGCTCTTTGTTCTGCGTCCTGATTGCCTCAGCGAGATTGTACTGGTGATTTTTGATAATAGTAAACAGGATACCGTCATCATGCTTCGGATCGATAAAGTAATCTGGGTCGTCAACACCTGGCGACTTGCGCTTCAGGCCGTCCGGTCCACGTGAACCCTCAAAATACAGAATCTCGGCGATGCTCGGAAAATACCCGAGATTGCGACCAAGATTTTTTGCCAATAACTGACGAGCGGCTTTGTCCAGCTTTTGATGGACGCCGATGAGCTTTCCAGAATGTTTGGAATTTTCGATTAAATCTAGTGTCGCGTACATATTAGTTCAAAGTCGTTAAGCGTTGGTACTGTTTTACTGCCGCCGCTAACTCCTTATATTCTAGCACATCGCGCTTTTGTTTTAGCCAATCCTTCACGAGCTGGTCGGCCTTATGGACGAGTTTCGTATCTGTTATCGAGGCGATGCGAAGGTCAAGCGCGCCATGCTGCAAAGAACCGTATATTTCGCCTGGACCGCGGAGTTTGAGGTCGACTTCGGCAAGATAAAAACCGTCCTGCGAGCGCTCAATTTCGCGAAGCCTTCTGGTTGGCGCTTCATCGTTGCTATTTATGAGGTAGCAGAAGCTCGCATCCGAGCCACGACCAACGCGGCCGCGGAGCTGATGAAGCTGGCTAAGGCCATACTGATCCGCGTCCGCAATCACCATCACGGTCGCATTCGGCACGTTCACGCCAACTTCGACGACAGTCGTACTGACGAGGATATCAATCTCGCCACTCGCGAATAGCGTCATAATTTCATCTTTTTCGGCTGGCTTCATTTTGCCATGGAGATAAGCGACATTGTAGCTCTTGAAGCGACGCGCGATTTTCTCTACTTCAGCTTTCACAGACTTCAGTTCGCTCGTGCCCTTATCGTCGATTTTCTTGCAGATATAGTAAACCTGGTGCTTTTTCTCGAGCTCCTCTTCGACTTTACCCCACATATTTTCAATGGAAACTGGCGCTATAATCTTCGTCGTAATCGGTTGGCGGCCGGCCGGAAGCTCATCGAGAACCGAGACGGCAAGGTCGCCAAAAATCGTGAGCTGGAGTGAGCGCGGAATTGGCGTCGCAGTCATCGAGAGCAAATGCGGCATCGTGCGCGCTTTCGCGAGGAGCTTCTGGCGCTGCGCCACGCCAAAGCGATGCTGTTCATCAATAATCGCAAGGCCAAGATTCTTGAACTCCGTGTCGTCCGTAATGAGTGCGTGCGTACCGATCACGAGGTCGACTTCCCCGTTCTTGATGTGCTTCTTTAGTTCGGCTTTGTGCTTGGTGGAGCCAGTGAGGAGCGCGACATTTAGCTTGCCGTCAAAGAGCTTGCCGAGTGATTCGGCGTGCTGAGCAGCGAGCACTTCGGTCGGCGCCATAAGCGCGGTTTGGAAGCCGGCGTTTGCGGCGGCGTAGCTACTCAGCGCGGCCACCATGGTCTTACCAGAACCGACGTCACCCTGGAGGAGACGGTTCATCGGGATTTCACTATCCATATCCTGGATAATCTCCCATGTCGCAAGGCGCTGGGCGTTTGTGAGTTTGAACGGGAGTTTTTCGACGAAGGCCTTAAACTTCGTCATATCCGTCTTAATCGGTGCAGTCTTTAGCTTCTGGTTCTCTTCGCGGTTTAGTCGCGCGGCGAGAAGTAGCGAGAAGAGTTCCTCAACGGCAAGGTATTCGCGCCCGGCCTTCGCTTCGGCAATTGTTTCTGGGAAATGAACGTTTAGTAGTGCATCAGCGCGGCCTGGATAGGTCGGGATCATATCTGGGATGAGCGCAATTTGGTTCTCAAGGGCATGCATGAACTTCTTGAAATCCGGCGATTTGATACTACCGCGCGCTGGATATATCGGCTGAATCTTGTCAGTAGTTGGCGCGTCATACTCGTCGGCCTGAACGGCGGATGGGCTCTGAATCTGATAGTGGCCATATTTTAGCTCCATTGTGCCGGTAAAATAATAGTCTTTCGTTTCGTCGAATTGCTTCGAGCGGTAAGGCTGATTAAACCAGATGGCTTTAATAGCGCCGGACTTATCGCGAAGAGTCGCCTCGGTTAAAGTGATGCGACGAATACGGCGAGTTGAGATTTCTTCGACACGCGCTTTTACGGTGACCTTGCCCGGTTTTAGTTCAGCAATATTCTGTGCCTGCTGAAAATTCTCGTAATCGCGCGGTAAATGATAGACTAAGTCGCGAAGCATAAAAATGCCGGCCTTATTCAGGACCTCAGCAGTTTTCGGACCAATGCCCTTCACCTCCTCAATAGGCGCAGCTAAATCCATACAATAATTATAGCAAGAAGAAGCGTTTACCTATCCCAGGATGGCCTGAGATCACGCGGATTAGAGAATATCGAGCCTTGCGAGAAGTTGCTAGTATCCCAGCTTTCAAGACAACGGGCATCGATATGGCTATGCCCCACAAACATTTGGTCGTTGTATTTTACCTTCGATACGTCCCAGCCAGCAATACCGCATACGTCCGTAAGCACATCGACACCACGAGCGTTAAATATAGACATCATGCGCGTAGCGTTTGACACGTTCCAGTTGGCGAGAGCGTCGAGATTGGTCAATCTTGTGCCAGCAAACATATAAGCAAAGTTCTCTACATTCGAGACGTCCCACTTAGATAGTGGGCTCGCATCAGCCAACGGGTTCTCATAGAACATATCATTGAGACTTTCGGCGCGAGAAGCATCAAACGATGCGAGGCCTGGAGCCGTCTCTATCGAGTACATCCCGCTAAACGTCTGATTGCTGAATCTTGCCAGATAAACGCTGTCGGCCTGGCTGTACCACATTATCGCATCGCCATCTCGCCATAGGTATAATGGGTAGTCGGAAATGGCTGAGTCGGAATAATCGCAGGTAGTGACGCCCTCTGGCGCTGGGCTATCAGATTTCTGGAACGCCTTCGCACCGCTAAGGCCGGCCATAGCGCAAGCCATCGAAATACTAGAACTTTTCACCGTTGCCTCAGACTTGAATAGCGAGCTATCTTGGGCTGTATATATTATCGCTCTCAAATGGTAGTTCGCGTTCGAATATGCTTTGTCCGAGGTCGGATCAGCATTCGCACTACTGTCGAGGTTCGCATCACAGTTAAGCATGACTCCCGTAATTAAGGAAGACGTCGTCGCGCCTGAGGCTAAATTGCTATCGTAGTAGTAATAATTGCCGTTTTGCGTCCAGCCGGAATTGTTCGCAAACTGAATCTGAGCCATCGTTAAGCCAGACGCCGTAGAGACAAGCGGCAACACTGAATTGTATTGGTTTCGCCAGTCTTCCTCGAGACGGATGCGGACGGAAACGGGTTTCGTTGAATTATTGGTAACCGTAATAGTTTTTGGCACGGCTTGACATGTCGCCCAGTTGCTAGGAGAATCAAAAACGTCAGTCATAGTTACTTTATAGTTAACAACGGAAAAATCATTATTTAGTAATGCCGTATCTCTGCTTAGCGCAAACGTAATACCAATAGCCGATACCACTAATAAGCCGACGATAGCAACTAGAGACCTCTTCTTCATGCCTCTATTTTAGCATAAGCAATTATTTTTCGCTCGCGTTCTTTGGGGCGTTCTCGGCACGCCATTTGGCGATTTCGCCATGGTTGCCGTTCAACAAGACTTCCGGGACTTTCATGCCGCGGAATTCCGCTGGACGGGTATATTGCGGGTATTCGTAATTGTCGCCATCAGAAAAGCTTTCAATCTCGGCACTAGTTTCGCCGCCGAGCACGCCTGGGATAAGGCGAACAATCGAGTCTATAACAGTCATGGCCGGCAATTCGCCGCCAGTTAGAATGAATTTGCCAATCGAAACCTGATAGTCGACGAGAGTCAAAACGCGCTCGTCATAACCTTCATAATGTGGGCAGATAAAGATATAATTGTCGCCGGAATTTGCGAGCTCGGCTGCGCGGGCCTGATCCCAAATCTTGCCCTTCGGCGTCATGAGAACAACCTTCGCGTTTGGATTACGAGTCTTTGCGTCTTCGACCGCAGCAAAAAGTGGCTCTGGCTTCAATAGCATGCCGTCGCCGCCGCCATATGGCGTGTCGTCGACTTGATGGCGTGGACCGAGGCCAAATTGGCGCAGGTCGATTAGTTCGAATTCGACGAGCTTCTTGTCTTGGGCCTTCCAGAGCATCGACTGGTTAAAAACCTTGTCGAACATGTCCGGGAATAATGTAATTACAGAGATTTTCATTGGCGAGTAACTTTTACCATGGCCGGGCGAATTAGCTCGCCGTCGTAGCGGTAGCCGGCGCGGAGCGTTTCGGCAATAACTTCTTTTTCGCCTTCGCCTTCGACCATTACGGCCTCATGGAGATCTGGATTAAATAGTGTGCCGGCGGCAGTTTCGACACGCTCAAGACCAAGCTCCTTCAAAGTCTTTTCAAGGCTCTTGGCGAGCGGCTCGAGGCTAGGATTTGCAGCAATTGCGCGATCGATATCGTCGATGAGCGGCAGGAGTTTCATTACCGTTGTATTTTTTACAACATTACCGTATTGAAGCTTCTGTTGCTCAACTTGGCGACGGTAGTTCTCGAAATCGGCGCGAGTGCGCTGAAGATCATTGGTGAGTTCCGCAATCTTCGCAGCGGATTCGTCAGCTTTTTTATTCGTCATAAAGTACCTCCTCTAACATTAAACCGGCATGGCGTACGAGCGACATAACGCGCTTGTAAGACTGGCGGGTTGGGCCAAGCACGCCAATATAGCTACTATCCGAATATGGTGAATGGAAACGCGAAATGATAAGCGAGACATTGCTTGCCTTGCCGATAGGATTCTCGGAGCCGATATATACATTAATTGCCTCGTTTGGCTGGACTTCCTGAAGCCATGGCTTGATATTGTCGAGCAATTTGCCGACCGCCTGAACCTGGGCGTTCTGGATGAATTCTGGTTGGGCAAAGAGACCACCAAAACCAGAAATATAAAGCTGATCACCGATTGTTGCAAGACCGAGGTTACCAGTGAGCTCTACGAGGCTATCTACAGCCGTGCGGATAGCATAATCAGCGCGAGTCTGAGCCTGAATGCGAGTTGCGAGCGCCTTGGTCGTACGATCGCTCTGAGCATGCTCTTCGAGAGTCGGTTTCTTTTGCTCGTTCTCGAGATTTTCCTGCAAAGAATTAACATATAGGCGATAACCGGCGTCAGTCGGAATGCGGCCCGCGGAAGTATGCGGCTGCATAATGTAGCCCATCTGCTCGAGGCGCACCATCTCGGCGCGAATCGTTGCCGAGGAACAATCAAAAAGCTTCGCGAGCGTTACAGAACCAACAGGGGTAGCAAGCTCTGCGTATTCTTCAATAATGGCATATAAAATCTTTTTTTGACGTTCGGTCATATGCTTATATTATACACCAAATTAGCACTCTAAGGCAAGCGAGTGCTAATTAGAAACTAATCTTGAAGAAGCTTGAATCGTTATCTAGCGTTTGGACGCGCGTGCTCGAGTTCATGCGGCTTACCGCTCTTCCGACTTCGCTCTGAGTACTTTGTTTGCCTTCCTGGTTATATACCTGGAGTGCGTTGCGAGGCGA
Source organism: uncultured Candidatus Saccharibacteria bacterium (assembly GCA_947305655.1). Classification (GTDB taxonomy): domain Bacteria; phylum Patescibacteriota; class Saccharimonadia; order Saccharimonadales; family Saccharimonadaceae; genus UBA2834. The sequence continues at coordinate 9,294 of CAMZEA010000006.1, forward strand.
GATCACTATGAGATTCTTTTCTTTGATGTACAGGCGAGAGCCGGTCTCAAAAGCACCGAGTTTGTTGTCTTTCGACAGATAAACGTGATACATGCCATCTTTTTCCCTGCCAATAAAGAAGCCGTCGTGCACGAAGACGCGGCCGGTTGCACGAAGAATCTCGCTACCGGACGACAAGTCAATAAGGCGATAGCCGCCGTTCGAGTACGCGACGATATAGTCATTCACGACCCAAGTCATGTCTTTGTAGTTTTCATTATTCACGTCATAGAAGAAAGTGTCATAGTTAAACTCGGTAATCTGTCGATTCTTCGTAACGTTATAAAGGGCCGACTGACTAGACTCCGGATCGAGCACAACATAAGTGTCCTTGCCCCACACGAACGGAGTAATGGCATGATAGGCCTGCTCCGGAATCGTCGTGAGAGTGGCTTTCTTGCTCGTGCTATCGTAGAGATAAATCTTTTTCTCGCCTTTCAGTAGCGTGAGCGTGCTCGATACTTTTGCGAGCGTGCTACAAGTGTCTGGCGTACATTTTTCTTTCGTTTCCTCGCTACCGCCTTGCTGGCTTGCTTCTTCAGAGCTCGAGATAGGCTGAGACATCGCAACGATCGCATTGATAGCTAACCAAACGAGCGCAATAAAAATGGAGCCGAAGAAGATGCCTAAAATCACGTAAATAACTACGCGCTTTGCTTTTGCGGCGTCCTCGGCGAGCTTCTGCTGGCGTTGGACTTCGGCGTTATACGCATTGATCGCAGCCAATTTCTCGTCAGCCTCCTCGCGCGTAGACTTGACCATGCTCTGCGTCTGAACGTTCTGAATGGAGGCGGCACCAATCTTAACAAATGGATTGTTCTCTAGTACTTTGTCGAAAAGAGGTTTCTTCTCTTCTTGCCCATCCAAAGGATTCACATCATCGGTGTCCATGCTACAATAATAGCATGAATGGCGTAAAAACGCTTAAGTTTTAACGGAGAAATCATGGAACAGCAAATCGCAATTATCAAACAATGGCTCGGTACTGGCAGTATTAATGTTTTCGGCCTTCCTTTTTCCGGAAAAGACACAGTCGGGATTCGACTCGCCGAGTTGCTTGGCGCTAAGTTTTTGAGTTCGGGGTTAATTCTTCGCGCTGCCGAACAAGAGGATTCCAACCTCGCGAAAGAAATATCATCTGGCAACCTTGCATCTACTGAAACTTTTCGCAGCATCATTTTGCCTTACTTTGGCCGCGAAGAGCTGGCTGGGGTGCCACTAATTCTTAGCAGCGTCGGTCGATGGTCGGGCGAGGAATTTCCTGTCATGGATGCAGCCAAAAATGCCAACCACGCAATTAAGGCCGTGATTCTCCTAAATATCTCTGAGGAGGATGCGCAAAATCGTTGGGATGTTTCAAAGACGCTTGGCGACCGCGGCGACCGTAGCGACGACCGCGAAAAGAATGTGCTCGAAACTCGCTTCAAAGAATTCCGCGAAAAAACCATGCCCGTTATCGAGACTTATCGCAAAATGGGAATTTTGCTTCCAGTTCAAGCAACTGGCACCCGCGAAGAAGTATTCGCTAACGTAATTGAGGCTCTCGCGAAGCTAGCTCAAAGCTAATCGCGTTTCAGCATCACCGTGAAGGCATCCGATGGGATGTCGACTTTGCCAAAGCGCTTCATGCGGGCTTTGCCACGTTTTTGTTTTTCCATGAGTTTCGCTTTGCGGTCGCGGTCGCCGGTGTGAATCTTGACCGTGACGTCCTTGCGATAGGCGCCGAGGGTTTCGCGCGAGATAATGCGTGCGCCAATGGCGGCCTGAAGTGCCACCTCGAAGTTTTGGCGCGGAATGACTTCCTTCAGCTTCTTCGTCACGACGCGGCCGATGCCGTCCGCTTCGCTGCGGTGCGCCATCACGCTCAACGCGTCGATGCGTTCACCGGCAACTAAGAAATCAATACGAACGAGATCTTCGGCATGATAGCCGCCGAGCTCGTAGTTAAACGACGCATAGCCAGATGTGGCCGACTTTAGCTGGTCGTAGAAATCGGTGAGCAAGTTCGCCATTGGAGCCTCAAAGTCAATGAGCGCACGCGTGTCGATATAAGAGATATTTTTCTGGACACCGCGCTTCGCGACGATGAGTTCGAGAATTGAGCCAATATATTCTTTTGGCGTGATAATTTCGCCTTTAGCCCACGGCTCGCGAATTTCGGCGACGCGGCTAACGTCTGGTAGATCGGAGGCAGAGCGAATGTCGAGCTCGGTGCCGTCCGTCAACGTCACATGATAATCAGTCGACGGGTTCGTAACGATGAGGTCGAGATTGAACTCGCGCTCGAGACGTTCACGGATAATGTCCATATGGAGCAGGCCCAAGAAGCCGATGCGAAGGCCAAAGCCTAAGACTGGCGAATTTTCCGGCTCGAATTGGAGCGCAGAGTCGCTGAGAGATAGTTTTTCGAGGGCTTCTTTGAGGTCCTTGTACTGATCATTACTTACTGGGAAGAAACCGGCATAGACGAATGGATGAACGTTCTTGTAGCCCGGGAGCGCTTCCTTTGCTGGGGTTTTCGTAAGTGTAACAGTGTCGCCGACTTTTGCTTCGCGCGTGGCCTTGAGGTTCGTCACGATGTAGCCAATTTCGCCGGTTGAAAGCTCGGCGCGTGGAGACATTTTTGGATTCAAAACGCCAACTTCTAGCGCGATATCGTTACTGCCAGTTGCCATCATGTGAATGTTGGCGTTCTTTGGCAGGCTGCCTTCAAAAATGCGGACATACAAAACGACGCCGCGATAATCGTCAAAGTAGGAATCAAAAATCAGAGCTTTTAGCTCGTTGCCTTCGCTCTTTTTTGGCGCAGGAACGCGGTCGATAATTGCATCGAGGACCTGATCGACATTCTCGCCGGTTTTTGCGGAAACTTTGATGATTTCCGACTCGTCGCAACCGAGTAAATTCATGATTTCAGCCGAGACGCGCGGAACGTCAGAAGCTGGCAAATCGATCTTATTAATAACTGGAATTATTTTCAAATCTTGTTCGAGCGCAAGATAAACATTCGCAAGAGTCTGAGCTTGAATACCCTGCGTTGCGTCAACGACAAGAATAGCGCCCTCGACGGCCTGAAGGCTGCGAGAAACCTCATAAGAAAAGTCGACGTGGCCCGGCGTGTCGATGAGATTCAAAATATGGTCCCTCCAATGCATGTGGGCCGGCGTGAGTTTGATGGTAATACCCTTCTCGCGCTCAAGCTCCATGCTGTCGAGGAGCTGCGATTTCATCTCGCGTTTTTCGACCGTACCAGTCAATTCGAGCATGCGATCCGCAAGCGTCGACTTGCCATGGTCGATGTGCGCAATAATACAAAAATTTCGAATCTTATCTATATTCACAACAATATTTTACCACATTGTCAAGAGTCGCGCTACTTGATGAGCTCGAAAACGATGATGATGAGAGCTAGGACGATACGATAAATGCCAAATGGGCGTAGCGAGTTTTTCTTGCGGAGATAGAACATGACGAAATAGATGGCGATTAGACCCGAAACAAATGCGACGGCATTCGAGAGGGCTAACATGCCAAAATTCGCAGCGATATACTCGCGATTGGCGGACGAGATAAGAGACTTCGCCATTACGCCAAACATGATTGGGATACTACAGAGGAATGAATAGTCTGCCGAGGATTTGCTATCCATGCCGACCATGCGACCGGCGACAATTGTCGAACCAGAGCGAGATGTGCCCGGGATAAGCGCGACGCACTGTGCGAGGCCAATAAGAAGCGCACGCGGCTTGCTCAAATGGTTTTCGTCCTTTACTTTTGACATTTTTGGCAAGCGATCAATTGCGAGCATCGCGATACCGATGAGCATCATGGCGCACGCGATTACGACCATATTCGAGAAGAACCAGTTGCTCTCAATAACATCCGACAAGAGAAGCCCAATAATGACGGCCGGAATAGTCGTAATAATGACGTTTATTGCGAGTTTGAAATTGTGATTTTTGAAGATATCGACGAGGATTTTCCAAATGCGTTTGCGATAGAAAATTAGGAGCGCAAGTAGCGTGCCGAGATTGATAAACTCGAGGAAGAAATGAAAGTCTGCGCTACGGCCGCCGAGAACCTGCTGAACGACTTCAAGATGCCCCGAGCTAGAGACTGGAATAAATTCCGTGACTCCCTGCGTTAAGCCTAAGGTTACCGACTGATACCACTCCATCATTCTTTGTATGCTCCTGTATGCTTTGCGCCATCATAGATCATCGTTGGGATGCCCTTGGCGTGAATATTATTTACCACAATATCGTTGTTTTTGGCAATTATTTCAGCAATCTCGCTCGACTTTGCGCGCGATTCAATCTCGCTAACTTCAGCCTCAGAATAGCCAAATTCGACGAGCCAATTTCTGACCGTTTCTTCTGCTTCTTCGGCAGAATAGTAATCATTGAAGAGTTTTTGGTAGGACCTATGATTTTCGTCTTTTTCGGTGAAAATGCGATCTACAATATCGAAAGCTGGCGAAATACTGCCCTTGTAGGTCTCTGGAATGCCCTGATAAACCGCTGCCATGATATATTCTGAAAGCATCTTGGAATTCTTGTATTTGAACTCGCCGTCGCCATTCTGGATTGGGAACGGCACGAGGAGGACATTGTACTGGTTAAAGAAGCCCGTTTCTTTCTGCGTGCGGAAGGATTGCAAGCAGACGGCGCAACCTGGGTCAAAAATGTCGTAGGCGGTCTTCGTGTTCTTATCGAGGCTAGCATAAATCATGATGCCGCGAAGGTCGAGCTTCGCGTTGTCCCAGTCGCGGAATTTGTCCGGAATGGCCGAGAAAATTTCGCCCCAGTCCGAGAACCAGTAGCCGATGGCTTCGATTGGGTTCTTTGGGCCAGAGTCGCCATCAATGCTACACACCTCAGCGCTGAGCGAGCAGGCCTCTGGGCGCTGGACATTGCAAGTACCGAGCGACCAAAGCGCGAGACCCGCCTTGGCCCCCTCGACGAGCGACCAAACCGTCACTGCGACAATAAGGATAGAGGCAACTTCAATGCCGACCGAGATTGGCTTGACGAGCTTCGGCTTCTTGACGATTACCTTGCTCAAAATCGAGTTCTTGATATCTTCCTTGAAGCCGGTTTCGCATTTTTGAAGCGTGATGCGCTTTCCGACGCAGCCCCACGCCTTCTTAAAAGTCTTCCACCAACGCTTGCCGATGTCGCGACGGAAAATCGAGAGAAATGCCACGACGACCGACATGAGACATAGAATGATAAATGCCGCAATACAAACCATTAGCCGAGTATCCTTTCTAATACTTCAATTGTTTTATCGATATCCGATGGACGGATGTGGTAACCAAATGAGAATCGAATGAGAGGCGGATAATGCATGACATGATCGAGATAATAATGGACACAGAAATAGCCGGTGCGCGCCATAATGCCTTCATTACTCAGTGCTTGGCCGAGCATATGTGAGTCGAGACCTTCAATGTAGAAAGACATAGTCGGATTTGGCTCTTCGTTAATGAGGTGGACACGCGGCTGAGATTTCAGGAAGCTGAAGAGGCGCTGGCTGCAATCCGCAAGATTCTTCTTATCGGCTTTGCTGCGCTTTTCGAGCCATTTCAAGGCCTCGCCAAAGGCAATAATCTCGCCCCAAGCCTGAAGGCCGGACTCGAACTTTGTATAAACATGATTCGGCGATTCGGCAGAAAGCTGGTATTTTTCCTTATCGACGTCGTCAACCATGCCGCCGCCAATAAAGCTAGTCTCGATTTTTGGTAGTAAATCGCGACGTACGATCATGAAGCCGAGCGAAGGGCCATAGACCTTATGTGCGGAACCGCAGATTGCGTCCGCCTCAGTTTTTTCGAGGATATCCGACGAATGCGCCATCGCCTGCGCGGCGTCAACAATAATCACCCCGCCCTGCTTATGCGCGGCCTTTACGAGATCTTTGAGATTGCCGAGTTTACGGCCGTCGATATTCGAGGCGCAGTTTACAACGACGAGCGCTTTTTTGAAGTCGTACTTATCTAGGTCGATGGAGCCGTCGCGCTCACGCACCATCACTTCGCGCAAAATACCCGCTTTTTTAGCAAATGTCATCGTCGCGAGAAATGGCGAGTTATGCTCAATATCCGAGGTCATGACCTTCTTGAAAAGGCCAGGCTTTAGCTGCTGGAGCAAAAGATTAATGCCATAGGTGGTGTTGAGTGTAAATGAGACAAAATAGTCGCGATTTTTTAGCTTCAAAAACTTTAGTAGACGATCGCGAGTATCCTCGACGAGTTCGTCGGTCTTACGGCCCCAGGCGTATTTTACGCGCTCGCCGCAGGAGTTGTGCTCGGTATAATATCGGTCCAGAGCGTCAATCACCGGGCGCGGGCGCAGAGATTGGCATGCCGAATCGAGATATACATCGTTCGCAGCTAAATAATCAAAATCGCTCATTTTTTACTCCACATATCTCTATTTATTTTAGCATAAAAATACGTCCTCGCGCTTATGTTAATAAGGCGAGGACGGTTAGGGATTTGTTAATCGTTGACCGATTTTGCCCAGTCAACGATTTGTCTAAATGTACAAATGGGTGTTCTAGCGGCGCGTTCTGGTCTGATTGAACTGATTTGGTAAGCCCACGTAAACACTACGTAGATATACGGGATTACCGAGAACAGTATCGTCCAGAACATGACCACATTCTTCCCGAAAAGTATTGTCGCCAATAAGATTCCGAGAAGATAAGCTCCGAGAGCCATAGCTCCTGTCGTTTTCGGGCGAAGGAGCCAATTAGGAAGTAGCGCCGCCAAAACCGTCATAGAAGCGAGTGCAAGTGTGGCAAGCCACGCTGCTCCATAGACGTAATTAGTCGCGTTCATGGTTACTTCCTTACTCGTCTCGGCCGTTTTGACGATGACCGTGTAGGTCCAATCATCAAACTGCCTGTCGATAAACGACATAAACAGAAGCGCTAGAGGCGCTACCGCAACAATATAGCAAACAACCTGAACGTTCGCGTCGTTGCGGTAAACGGCGGCTATTACCAAGGCGGCGACAGTTACAAGGATGAGGCAGATCGCCACCATCCAGAACTTTGGCCAAGCCTCGAATAGTCTTAAGCACTTCGTAAGAAGTGTTCCGATGAGGCTTCCGCCCGTAAAAATTCCTCCAACAACGAGGTTATACTCCCTCATTGTGAAGTTCCTTCTTATTCTAGTAGTGATTCTAGTCATGAAGAATCACCTCCTTTTCTGGTTTTTAAAGTACCACCAAATCCCAAAATGGCACATCTTAATTATAGCACACTTTGTCAAAAAAGTCAATGCCCTACCCCTGTCGGGCACAAAAATACCCCGCTTTTAAGACGGGGTATTTTTTAATCAAGCGATATTAGAGATTCTGAATATCTGCTTCGATATCAGCCTCGCTAGGAGTTTCCTCTTCGCTTTCAGGCTGAGTAAGCGGCGTAACACCGGTACCCACAGGGATCTTGCGGCCGATGATAACGTTTTCCTTGAGACCCTTGAGGTGGTCGACGCGGCCAGAAATAGCCGAGGAGATGAGCACGCGAGTCGTATCCTGGAAGGATGCGGCCGAGAGGAAGGAATCCGAGTAGATGGAGACCTTGGAGATACCAAGGAGCATCTGGGTGAATTCGGCTGGCTTCTTGCCGGCAGCGAGTGCTTCTTCGTTAGCTTCAGCAACAGCGGCACGAGAGACGATGTCGCCGGTGACAAATGCAGTGTCGCCTGGCTCTTCAATCATAACGCGAGAGAACATCTGGCGAATGATAATCTCGAGGTGCTTTGCAGAGATTTCGTGACCCTGTGCGGCATAGATAGCGAGAATATCATTGAGGATGTAGCGCTCGGTTTCTTCGATGCCCTTGTAGCGCATGAGATCCTGGAGGTTCAAGGAACCTTCAGAGAGGCGATCGCCTGGTTCGACGTGGTCGCCATCTTTGACGGTCAAAGCGTAATCCTGTGGGACTGCAACCTTGACTGGAGTACCCGCATTAGCAACGAGCACGATAGAATCATTCGTCAATTCGGCAATAGCATCGAATGGAGCAATGATTGGCTCTGCGCCCTTGCTCTTGCTTGCAATGACGGCACCAGTCTTGACGGTAGCACCATCTTTGACCTTGGCCTTGCGACCTTCGAGCTTAAACTCTTCAGTCTTGCCAGCTTCTGGGGTAACCTGAACGATGTTATTGCGGCCTTCCTCCCAAGTAGAAACGAGACCGGCAATAGTTGCGATGTAAGCCTGACCCTTTGGAGAACGGGCTTCGAGAAGCTCCTCAACGCGTGGAAGACCACGGGAGATAGCACCGGAACCTGCCTGACCAGAGGAGTGCTTGGTATCGAGCGTAAGCTGAGTACCTGGCTCACCGACGGACTGAGCGGCGATAACGCCAACTGGTTCGTGGTAGGCGACTGGCTGGCGGGTCGACATGTCGATACCGTAAGCCTTGCGAGGGACGCCCTCGGTGCACTCAGTAGTAAGAATGCTCTGAATTGCGAGACTGTCGATCGTTTCGTCGGCAGCAATCTGATCAGCGACTTCGCGGCTGATGAGTTCGTCAGCTTCGAGGCCGTACTTCTCTACTGCTTCGGCACTGTAGCGACCGTAGATACGATCAGCAAAGCCGATGCCGGTGAGTTCAGACTCGCTCTTGTAGATGCGGAAGCCTGGGTCATTAGCCTCGGTTTCAACAGTGAAGACATCCTGAGATACATCGACGAGACGGCGGGTGAGGTAACCGGAGTCAGCGGTACGGAGAGCCGTAGAGACCTGACCCTGGCGAGCACCACGGGTTGCGATGAAGGATTCGAGCGTGTTGAGACCCTTCTTGAAGGAGGACTTAACAGGAAGCTCAATCTCACGGTTGAAGACGTCCACCTGGATACCAATCGTAGCGGAAGCAAGCTTAATGTTGCCTGCAGAACCACGAGCACCAGAGTTTGTCATAATCGAGATGTTCGTATCGAGACCAGCAAGGTTGTCCTTGACGTGCTTGGCGACTTCGTCGTCGACCTTGCGCCAGGAATCAACGGTGAGGCGATAGCGCTCATCTTCAGTGAGGAGACCTTCGTCGAACTGCTGAGAAATAGCAGCGGCGCGGCCTTCACCTTCGGCGATCATAGCCTCAACTTCTGGGAAGTCCGGATAGTCATCCTTGGAGGTAGAGATACCGGCAACAGTTTCGTACTTGAACGAGAGATCCTTGATGGCATCTGCGGTCTGAACGGCAACTTCGTCACCGAACTGATCGAGAATGTTCGCCATGACCTTCTTCAAATGCTTGCTGTTCTGAACTTCGTTATCGTATGGATATTCCTTTGGAAGGATTTCGTTGAAGAAGACGCGGCCAAGGGTAGTATCGCGCTTGACGCCCTTCGTGTGGACACGAATTGGAGTCTGGAGCTGGATAAGACCCATATCATAGGCGAGCTCTGCTTCATAAACGCTAGTGTAAGTCTTGCGCTCGGTCTGTGCGGATGGCTTCTCGTAAGTGAGGTAATAGCTACCCAACACGACGTCCTGCGTAATCGAAAGCACTGGAGCGCCATCGGCTGGCTTCAAGAGGTTCTTGCCGGCAGCCATGAGTTCCTTTGCCTCTGCCTGAGCTTCTTCGGAAAGTGGAAGGTGAACAGCCATCTGGTCACCATCGTAGTCGGCGTTGAAACCGTTGGCGACGAGTGGATGGAGCTGAATTGCTTTACCTTCGATAAGCTTTGGCTGGAAGGCCTGGACGGAGAGACGGTGGAGAGACGGTGCGCGGTTAAGGAGAACATACTTGCCTTCAATAACCTCGTCGAGAGCATCCCAAACCACAGTTTCGCCAGCCTCGATGAGACGAGATGCGGAACGAATGTTGTTTGCATACTCGTTCTTGATGAGCCAGGAAATAACGAATGGCTTAAAGAGTTCGAGCGCCATCTGCTTTGGAAGACCGCACTGGTTAATGCGGAGTTCTGGACCGACGACAATCACGGAACGACCAGAGTAGTCAACGCGCTTACCAAGAAGGTTCTGGCGGAAGCGGCCTTGCTTACCCTTGAGGAGATCAGAAAGACTCTTCAACTTGCGGCGACCGTTCTGGGAAGCGGCTGCGCGGCCACCACGGCCAGCGTTGTTGTCGATAAGAGCATCGACAGCTTCCTGAAGCATGCGCTTCTCGTTGCGGCAGATAACTTCTGGAGCATTGAGATCAATAAGCTTCTTCAAGCGGTTGTTGCGGTTAATGACACGGCGATAGAGATCGTTCAAATCGGAGGTCGCAAAGCGGCCACCAGCGAGCGAAATCATTGGGCGTAGATCTGGAGGAATAACAGGAACGACGTTCATGATGAGGTCGGTTGGCTTGATGCCGGCTGCCTGCATGCCCTCGAGAATCTTGAGGCGCTTCATGATCTTCTTCTGCTTCTGGCCCTTGCTCTCTTCGGCTTCCTTATGGAGATCGTCAACAAGCTTGTCGAGGTCGATTTCCTTTAGGAGCTTTTCGATACCGCTAGCACCCATTTCGACGGTGATGAGGTCTTCATAGCCCTTGTCTTCGTCTTCGAGGTTGCGATAATCGATCTCGGAGATAGCAGCACCCTTCTTGAAGCCGTCGAGAATGTCTTTCTCGTGATGGTAGTTGGCTTCGAGTTCTTCGAGTTCTTTGGTCTGGGCTTCGGCGAGAGCCTTAGCGTCAGCGCCTTCGGCCTTTGCTTCCTCGGCGTAGCGAGTCTGAATAGCCTGGCGAGCAACATCGGTCTGAGCTTCGAGGTCCTCGAGGCGCTTTGCGATAGCTTCGGTATCAGCATCAACTACAACATAGGATGCGAAGTAAACAATCTTTTCAATATTCTTGACGGTGATGTCGAGAAGGAGGCTAAGTGCGGATGGAGTACCGCGCATAAACCAAATGTGAGCGACAGGAGCAGCGAGGCTGATGTGGCCCATACGTTCACGACGAGTAATACTCTTCGTAACAAGGTTGCCTTCTTTGTCGACAGCGGCTTCGCGAGAGCGAACGCCTTTGAGTTTTGGATCGTTAGGATTAATATCCTTGACTGGTCCGAAGATACGCTCACAGAACAAACCATCGCGTTCTGGCTTTTGCGTACGATAGTTAATCGTTTCCGGCTTTAGAACTTCACCGTAGCTCCAGTTGAGGATGTCTTCCTCGCTGGCAACGGAGAGGCGAATAGAGTCGAAATCGTTGGCGCTAATGAAATTATCTTGCCAAGCCATATTATAGGTCCTCCCCTAAATCAGTTATTGTATCGTCATCGTCGAATTCTTCTTCCCCGATATCCGGTTCAGTATCGTCGATCGCCTCTTCGGTATCGTCTTCGATAACTTCGCCTTCAGAATCGGTAATTTCGAAACCTTCGAGATCATCGTCATCGTCGCCGCTGCCGTTGCCGGTCTGAGCGTAGATGACAGAATCATCGCGCTGGCGTTCGACTTCCTCGGTCGTCTTTTCGATCACGCGGTCTGCATCTTTTGCATCACCATTATCGAGAAGGTCAACCTTGAGGCCGAGACCCTGAAGTTCCTTAACCAAGACATTGAAGCCTTCTGGGAGCTTTGGTCCTTCGATTGCTTCGTTCTTGATGATGGATTCGTAAGCCTTAGCACGGCCGTAGACGTCATCCGACTTAATAGTAAGCATTTCCTGAAGCGTAGATGCAGCACCGTAAGCTTCGAGGGTCCACACCTCCATCTCACCGAAGCGCTGACCACCGTTCTGAGCCTTACCACCGAGTGGCTGCTGGGTAACCATCGTGTATGGACCAGTAGAGCGGGCGTGAATCTTGTCCGCGACCATGTGGTGGAGCTTGAGCATATACATAACACCGACGGTAATGCGTTCTTCAAATGGCTCACCAGTGAGACCATCGTAAAGTTTGACGCGACCATCGCGGTTGAAGCCAGCCTTTTCGAGCTGCTTGCTAATTTCGTCGTCCTGGACGGAGTTGAAGGATGGGGTCGTGACCTTGTAGCCAAGAGCGCGAGCAGCCATACCGAGGTGAGTCTCAAAGAGCTGACCGAGGTTCATGCGGCTTGGCACGCCCATTGGGTTCAAGAGCACATCGACTGGAGTACCGTCTTCCATGAATGGCATATCCTCAACTGGGAGAATACGTGCGACGACGCCCTTGTTACCGTAACGACCAGCGAGCTTATCGCCAACGCTAATCTTGCGCATCTCTGCAACATAAATCTTAATCTGCATAATGACGCCGGACTTGAGCTCGTTGCCCTGTTCGCGAGTGTAAACACGAACGCCAACGACCTTACCGCTATCAGAACCGTTCATACGGACGGAAGTATCGCGGACATCCTTTGCCTTTTCGCCGAAGATTGCGCGAAGGAGGCGTTCCTCAGAGCTGAGCTCCTGTTCGCCCTTTGGCGTAATCTTACCGACGAGAACGTCGCCATTCTTGACTTCGGAACCGACAGTTACGATACCGTCTTCGCCGAGGTGGCGAAGAGCAGCTTCGGATACATTTGGAATATCGCGGGTAACCTGTTCTGGACCGAGCTTGGTTTCGCGGACCTCGACATCGAAGTCGCGGATGTTGATGCTAGTCAAAGTATCATCTTCGACGAGGCGGCTAGAGATAACGATAGCGTCATCCATGTTGTAACCTCGCCATGGCATGAAGGCAACAAGCATGTTCTTGCCAAGAGCAAGTTCGCCACCGGCAATGGATGCGCCCTCGATGAGAACATCACCCTTCTTGACCTTGTCGCCACGCTTAACGACGACGCGCTCATCATAACAGCGGTCATCATTAGTCTTCATGAAGTGAATGAGGTTGTAAGTCTTGGTTTCCTTTGCGTACTTAACCTCAACGGAGTTGGAATCAGCCTTTACGACTTCGCCAGCACCTTCGGCGTAGACGATTTGCGAGAGATTCTTTGCGACGTCAGCGTCGATACCGGTAGAAACGATAGCGGATTCCGGCTTGATTAGAGGTACAGCCTGCTTCTGCATGGCGCATGCCATGAGGGAGCGGTCGACACGGTTCTTTTCAACAAATGGAATCATCGATGCGGCCACACCGAGAATTTCTTTGTGAACAGCGTCCATGTGGGTAACTTCGCTTGCGAGAACCTGCGCTGGGCGGAGGTGCTTACGAGCGGAAACATATTCATCAACGAATTTGCCATTCTTGTCAAGTTTTGCGCTGGTATCGGCAATTACCATGCTTTCCTCGGCAGCGGCATCTACGTATACGATTTCATCAGTGACCTTACCGTTCTTGACGACGCGATATGGAGCTTCGATGAAGCCGTAATCATTAATACGAGCATAAGTTGCAAGGTTGAGCACGAGACCGACGTTGCCGCCTTCTGGCGTCTCAACAGTACAAATACGGCCATAGTGAGTTGGGTGAGCATCGCGGACATCGAAGCCTGCGCGTTCACGAGTAAGGCCACCAGGGCCCATCGAGCTTAGACGGCGCTTATGCGAAAGCTCGGAGAACGGGTTGGTTTCGTCCATGAGCTGGCTGAGCTGAGAACTACTGAAGAATTCCTTCACTGCGGCCACGACTGGGCGGGAGTTAACGAGCTGAGCTGGGGTAACCGTCTGCGGATCAGCCATCGACATACGGTCGAGGATGTTGCGCTGGAGGCGAAGCATACCGAGGCGGAACTGGCGCTGGACCAATTCGCCAACGAGCTTGACGCGGCGGTTTGCGAGCGAGTCGATATCGTCGGCTGGCTCCTGAGTGTTATTGAGACGGATGATTTCCTTGATGATCGCAATGAGATCTTCCATCTGAAGCGTACGATGAGCTTCGTCATTTGGCGTATCAAAGCCAAGGCGCTGATTAATTTTGTAGCGACCAACACGAGAATAGTCATAACGACGATAGTCGTGGAAGGTGCGTTCAATCATGCTCTTTGCGTTCTCGACGGTTGCCAAGTCACCTGGGCGGAGACGGCGATAGATCTCGAGGAGAGCTTCGCTCTGGCTGCCAGATGGGTCCTTTTCGAGAGTATTGTCGATGTAATGGACATCGCTGTCGTCGACATCCTTGAAGATGGATGCCATTTCAGTCTTCTTCACACCGAGGGCGCGGAGGAGAGTCGTAACTGGGACCTTCTTGCGGCGGTCGATTTTAACATAGATGACGCCCTTCGTATCGGTCTCAAACTCGAGCCATGCGCCACGGCCAGGAATGATCTTTGCGCCGTAATAATTACGACCACCGACATTCGCTGCCTGGAAGAAAACACCGGCGGAGCGGATAAGCTGAGAAACGATTACGCGCTCGGTGCCGTTAATAATGAAGCTAGCGCGATCAGTCATCCAAGGATAATCACCGAAGTAAATTTCCTGTTCAGTCTTCTGACCGGTAACTTTGTTTTCGAGCTCAATGTTGACATGCAAAGCAGCTTCATAGGAAGCAAGATTGTCCTTTGCAGTACGATCGTCTTCTACAGGATCCTTGAAGAAATAATCCTTGAAACGGAGGCTCATTTTCTGACCGGTATAATCCTCGATCGGGTTGAGTTCGTTGAAGACCTCTTGAAGACCATAATCCACGAATTCTTTCCAGGATTTAGTCTGATGCTCGGTTAGATTTGGTATTGGAAGAACTTGGTCGCCCTCTGTGAATTGCACACGGGCACCACTACTTGCAGTATTTGTAGACTTTGCCACATTCCCTCGCTAGTTTTTAGTGTTGATATATCTTTGGCCGGAAGATTACCGCTTTTGATTCGAGTTTCGTTTTGCCGGAACGATAACTACAAAAAATCAAAGCACACTACTTCTTAGTACAAATCATATCAAAAATTTACAATATATTCAAGGGGTAAAATTCACTTTTTGCTAAAGCGCTTGTTTTTAAAAACGAAAATCATTAAAATTGAATTAAATTGGAGGTCAAAAATGTTTAGTATTAGTGATTTTCCGTTTTATTTCCGGAGCGGCCTGATAGGCGCTATCGGCTCAAGTCTGATTATCGCCCTCATCGTAGGACTAATCATTCGCTTAGTGAGAGGAACGGATTTTAAGCAAAGAGATATGAAGAACGCCGGGCTCATCAACGCATTCCTCTATATCGGCAGTTTCTTGATTGTCGGCTCGATGCTGATGTTTATGCAAGATTATCCAACCGCAATGCCGGTCGTCTCGATTGCCGGTAGCTTAGTGCTGCTGAGCTGTGGCCTACTACTTTACGGCCTAGTCGACTTTCTCCGTCCAGTCGGTCTGGCGTTCGCGTATACCGGTCTCGCAATTATGCCGTTTTGGTTCTTCGCCTTCCATGAGCTAGGCGCAGCGGCCGACGTATCATTTTTCCTCGCGTCGCTAGCTTCGACCCTTGGCTATATCCTCGTTGCGGGCCTGACACGCAGTCAGCTAGCCGGATGGGTTAGTTACGCCCTACTTTTCCTCTTCGGCGCAACTCTGCCGGTTCCAACTAAAGCATTATTCTATACCACTTGCCTTCTCCCATTTCCTGTGGCGCTATTCGCCGCTATTTGCTGGGCACGCCGCGTCAAATGGCTGCCAGTCGGCTTCCGCCAAGCCACTAGCGTCGTAGCTCGCTTTGGCGTCCCAATTATTGCCTTCTTTGCATGGCCTTTCCTCTTGGCGAGCAATGTTTCAAACGATGCGCCATATCTTCGCACAATTTTCTTCGCGCTCGGCGCATTCCATTACTTGATTGCCTGGCTCCTCGAGAAGAAACGCGCAATGCTCATCGCGGCGCGAATCGTCTTCCAGTGTTTCCTTGTTGCCCTAATAGGCGACATCGCGGGCTATAGCCTGCTCAACCGCTACGATGACGCCAACGCTAACCCTACCGCCAGCATCGTAATCGCAATCGTATGGCTCGTCGGCTCGCTGATTCAAACTATCCTTTCCCTCTTCGTGCCGACCAAAAACGAAGACGAAGCCAAGACAGAGCGCGTCATGCTCGGCGTATCGCTCGGCTGTATCGCTGTCACGCCAGCCTTCTGTCAGGGGCTGTCCATCCAGACCTACGGCATCATCGGTCTCGCAATGTCCTCCGTCGTCGCAATTCTCGGTATCTTGATCACAATTGCAAAGAAAAATCTCGCTTGGGGTTTCGCCACGCTAATTGCGCTCCTTATTATGCCGTTCCAGATAAACCTCATTACTAATGTCGGCTGGAGCTTCTGGATTTACTACGCCATCTATGCCGTAATTAGCACGCTTATCTTGATTGTTTACGCCGCTGGGCTGAAAAAAGTCCAGGTCCGCTGCGCGTTCCGTATCGCAATGACCGGTATTATCGCGAGCGCGACTCTCGCCGCCCTTAGCGATGGGCGTTGGACTTATGGCGCCTGGCCATGCGTTCCGTGCGCGATTGCCGCGATGCAGCTCGCGCTCCTTGGCCTCGCTTCGGGGAGAAGTATTTGCTATGAGCTCAGCATCTACTCCGTCGCAGGAGCAATCTATCTATTTGCCGGCAGCCTCGCCAATCTATCGACGGAGGCAAGCAGCCTGATCAATAGCCCTTACTACCTAGGCGATTCGCTCTTCGGCCTCGCGCTCGGTAGCGCCATCTTAGGCGTCGGGCTCTTCCGTGAATATGCGAAGAAAAATAGTGCGCGCCAGATTGTCGGCTATATCCTCATGACGGTGTTCATGTTTGACGCCGCCACGTCCGGTAGCGAACATGGCACCCTCGTCGCTCCATTCATGCTGCTCTTCGCAGAGATTATCACTATGTTTATCGGCCTAATCACGGACCGCAAATGGCTAGCAATCGCGAGCGCCTGCGTTGCCGCATTCGACGTCGTCTTCTTTATGGGTACCTCGAACTGGCTGACCTTTGGCCTAGCCGGCCTCGCGATGATCGGCGTAGTGATTGGCATCCTCGTCAAAAACAACAATAAGCCGCAGCAGCAATAATTAACCACCAAAAAACCACCCGTGCACATATGAGGTGGTTTTTTGGCATATAAGCTCTCAACTTTTATGTGATATAAGCTGACTCGCAGTTAGCTTAAATGCCTTGAACAGAAAAGCATTAGGACAATTATATATCAAGATCGTCCAAGTCCGCAAGCTCTTGGCGGGTCTTTTTTGCCAATTCGCTGCCTTCTTCGACCGGAGCGTCGTCGACATCTTCGGCTTCGTCAATCTCTGCTGGAGCTTCGGCTGGCGCCTCTGCTGGAGCAGCCTCTTCGGCCTTGCCTACATCTTCTTTTGGCGCGCCTTCGTAGCCATCATTGTTGACAATCTTCAAATTATAGCGGGCATCGTTCTTCGTACCGAGAGCGCGGAGAAGAGTGCGAATGCTTTGTGCGGTCGCGCCGCGGCGGCCAATGATGCGGCCAATATCTTCTGGGTCTACTTCAAGGCTGAGCAAAACGCCTTTTTCGTCGATGATGCGGTCAATCTGGACTTTGTCTGGATTGTTTACGAGAGTTTTTACGATATATTCTACAAACTGTTGGTCAATAGTAGACATGGTTTCTCCATTTGTTAAGTTATATTTCTAGTATATACGCTTTTGTCTAATTTTTGCGAAAAATATTACGCGACGTCGTTTTCGTTACGTAGGCCATTAATGGCGTCGGTAGCGTTCTGGAGGGTCGTTTCAGCAATCGCATAAAGAGCCTCTTTGGTGTAAAAGCCTTGGTGTGATGTCATCACTACGTTTGGATAGTCGAGCAATCGCGAAGTAGCCGGGTTCGGCAAGATAGAGTTGGAATGGTCGTAATAAATATCATCAGCTTCTTCTTCGTATACGTCGAGGCCAACACCGTGGAACTTGCCCATCTTTATGCCCTTTATGAGATCCGTCGTATTAATAAGAGCGCCGCGAGATGTATTTACGAGAATGACGCCGTCGCGCATCTTTTTAATCGCCTCAATATCAATCATATGACGCGTTTCTTCCGTCAATGGACAATGTAGCGATATTAAATCGCTCCGCTTATATAGCTCATCTAGACTGACATATTCGACTAGCTTTTCGAGAAGCGGATTCTTGTGGGTATCGTAAGCAATTATGCGCATCCCGAAGCCCATACAAATACAGCACATCGCCGTACCGATTTTGCCGGTACCGATAATGCCTGCCGTTTTTCGGGATAAATTCACGCCGCAAAGACCGTCGATGTTGAAGTTATTGTCGCGGACGCGATTATAGGACTTGCATAGGCGACGATTCGCGGCGAGCGCTAGCCCCATCGCTAGTTCCGCCACCGCTTCCGGTGAATAATGGGGGACGATTTTTATAGTAATACCAAGCTCTTTTGCTTTTTTCGTATCAACATTGTCATAGCCGGCACAGCGCATTAGAACAATCTTCACGCCGAGTTTCGCCAGAGCGCTGAGAGTTTTCGCGCCAACATTAGCACTAACAAATGCGCACACCGCATCATAGCCTTCAGCCATCTTCGCCGACCGCGGCTCCAGCTCGCTATTCGTATAATCAATCTCTATATCGGGATATTGGTCAGAAATAGCGTCGAACGAATCCCGATCGAATGATTTTGCGGCATAAAATAAAACCCTCATGCTTATATTATATACCACAAAAATATCTCCCCCGAACGGGAGAGATATTAGAATAGTTAGACTATTAAGCCTCTGCTGGAGCTTCAGCAGCTTCTGGAGCGGCTTCGGCTGGTGCCTCAGCTGGTGCTTCTTCTACTGCTGGAGCCTCTTCCTTTGGCTGGTTTTTGCGAAGTTTATCTGCGTGTTTTGCAGCAGCCTTCTTTTCAAGTGGCATCTTGACCCATTTTGGCATCTTGATACCTTCCTTAACGAGAATGCGGATAACGCGGCCAGATGGCTGCGCGCCGTTGTTAAGGTATTTTTCGACCTCAGCCTTATCTAATTCAGTGGCTTTGGTATGTGGGTTGTAGCTGCCGACCTGAGCGACGATACGACCCGAAAGAGGGTGACGTTGCGCTTCTTGGACGACTATCCGATAAAGCGGTAAAGCTTTACGGCCATTACG
Source organism: uncultured Candidatus Saccharibacteria bacterium (assembly GCA_947305655.1). GTDB lineage: Bacteria > Patescibacteriota > Saccharimonadia > Saccharimonadales > Saccharimonadaceae > UBA2834. Next base: position 28,255 of record CAMZEA010000006.1, read on the forward strand.
CTGTAAGCGAATCGCAAGCATAATTCTCCTTTAAAATTTTAATACTTCGACTATTATATCTTATTTAGGCTTTTTTATCAAGACCTGCTTTTTTGAACTCGCGAATCGCTTCGCCGGCCGCCTTAACCTGAGCCTCTTGTTTGCTATGGCCAAGGCCAGTAGCTTTCAAGTGATCGTTCACATAAACACCAACTGTAAAAGTCTTGTCGTGGTCCGGGCCCTCTTCCTTCATGATGCGATAAGTCGGAGTTGAGCCATCGAGGCGTTGGACGAGTTCCTGAAGGTACGACTTAGAATCACGCCATGATTCAGTCTCGAGGATATCATCAATCTTGCCGAGCGTGTGCTCTTTAATAAACTTCTCGGCTGCCCCGTAGCCCTGATCAAGGTAAATTGCGCCGATTAGCGCTTCGTAGCAGTCCGCAAGAATAGAGTGGTGCGCACGGGCCGAACCCATCTTTTCGCCTTTGCTCATACGAACAAGGGGCTCGTAGCCAAGCTCAGCAGCGGAATTTGCGTTCGCGTCAGTATTCACGAGCGCTGCGCGCCAGCTTGTCATGATACCTTCTGGCTGGTCGTAATTCTTAAATAGATAGTCTGAGGTAATTAGCTCGAGCACAGCATCGCCGAGAAACTCGAGGCGTTCATTGTGGTCAAAAACCGTAGTCTTATGCTCATTCAAATACGAACGATGCGTAAATGCCGTAATAAGCAAATCGATATTTTTGAACTCGAAGCCTAGCTTTTCTTTTGCAAATTTTTTATACCCATCAAGCTGCGCTTTATCCATTTATAGTTCCCCACTGCGAATTTTCTTCTTCGCGATTAACATTAATTTTTCAATGTCTGCGTATTCAATTGCGTCGAGCGCCTCGGCAAAGCTGAACCAACGGATACCGTTCATCCACTTTTCCTTGGTTGGGCGCTCGTTCTTGTCGACAGACTGGACGAGATAAACCTGCGTCGTCATAAGGACGAGCTTCTCGAGGCGGCGATATTTAAAATGAATCTTGCCGAGCCACGCTAGTACTTCGACATTCTTTAGGCCGGACTCTTCGCCGATTTCGCGAATCGCAGTTTGCTTTGCGGTTTCGCCCGGCTCGACGTGGCCTTTTGGAATAGTCCAGCGGTTTTTGCTATCTTGGATCAACAAAATCTCGATATCGCGCTCGTCTGGCGTCATGCGGAAGACGATGCCACCTGCAGTCGGTTCGCGCACAATTTCCTTGATTTCAGGTTTTTTGCGCAAAACAACCTGGCGGAGCTTCTCGAGCTTCGGTTCTTTGTAATTCTGAGTCGGCAACGCTTCCGGGATCTTGTAACCGTTGCGATGCTTTGGAGCGCGCGGGCCGTTACGCCTACTCGCTCGGTTGTTCGTCTTTTTCGGCTGGGGCCTCTTCTGGCTCCTTGGCCTCTGACTTTTCTTGTTTTGCATTATCTGGTTCTTCCTCTCCACCGATGTTGCGGTAAGCAGTTCCCAGTACGCCATTGATAAACTTGGATGAATTTTCTGACCCAAAGGCCTTCGCGAGTTCAACTGCCTCGTTGATAGCAACCTTTGGCGGCACCGTGTCTTTGCGGCGCGTTAGCTCAAATAAACCGATACGAAGGACGTTGCGGTCGATCGAAGAAATACTAGAAATTGGCCATTCTGGCGCGAGTGGCTGGAGCTCCTTGTCGAGCTCTTCCATCTCATCAAAAACACCATGTGCCAAGTCGTGTACAAAATCCACGTCCCCTAGTGCTTTGGCGTAGGGTTCAATATTTTTTGCGACGATACTATCGATGTCGGCTGAGGTGTCGCCCGCCTTATTACGGAATTCATACTCATATAGACTCTGAAGCGAGATGATTCTGCCGAGATGTCGATTGCTTGCCACGTTAATTTGCCTCCCTAATTATTTTTCTTTTTTGTCGGACTTTTTGCAGTTTTTCTTGCAAGTGGAGACCTTAAGATTTGGGGTCTTCTTTGCGGTTTCGAACGCCTTTACTGGCGAATGCTTGTTAACACTACGAGCGAGTTTGAGACGCAAATGACTGCGGCGAAGGCCGGTTTTGCGAGGGCTGCTCTGCTTTTTTGGTTCAGGCATGTAAAAATGCTCCTTCTTTAATAATAGATACTTTGCTCTATATATTACTATATTTTTAGCGCTTTTACAAGACATCTCGCAGTCCATGTCATGTAAATGCTTGTGCTATAATGATTGTATGAAAATTCGGAAGGCGAAATCACGCGTACGCACCGTCATTAGCTGTGCGATCGCACTCGTTTGTGCTGCTGGCGTAGTATATTCTGGTATCCGAATTATTGCTTGGAAAATCGATTCTGACAAGACTATCGCACAAACCGACGAGATTAATCAGGCAGCCAGCGTCGACGAAGTCGAAGACGAAGAAAATGTTGAGATTATCGCCGAAGAAGAACCAAAAGAACCGAATACGCCATATTGGAACTATATAAAAATGAAGCTCATAGACGTTGATTTTACGGAGCTTCGCAAGATCAATAGCGATGTTGGCGGCTGGGTTCAGGTTAAGGGGACCAACATTAATTACCCATTCGCAAAGGCGTCTAATAACGATTTTTATCTAACTCATTCTTTTAATAAATCCTACAACTCGGCTGGCTGGGTTTTCTCCGATTACCGCAACCACGTCGACGGGACAGACCGCAACCTCATTCTTTACGCACACGGGCGTTATGATGGCACGCTATTTGGCACGCTTCGCAATATTCTCACCAGCGGCTGGCTAAACGATCAAAATAATTTCGTCGTACGCACGTCAAACGATTACGAGAATGCCTTGTGGCAAGTATTCTCGGCCTATAAAATCGAGGTGACGAACGACTATATTCAGACTTTATTCTCTTCTGACGCCGAATTCGAAAAGTTTGCAAAAATGCTTACAGACCGTAGCGCACACAACTTCCATACTACTGTGAGCGCGACCGACCAAATCCTAACCTTATCGACATGCTACAACAAAACTGAGCGCGTCGTCCTTCATGCGAAGTTAATCAAACGACTCAAAAAAGACGAATCCTTGTTATAACAGCAAAAAGCCGCCTTCTATTGGCGGCTTTTTGTTATTTGACTACGATATTGACGAGTTTGCCCTGCGGGACGACGATCGTCTTAATGATTTCCTTGTCGGCAATCATACTGGCGATCTTCGCGTCATTCTTAGCATATTCTTCGAGCTTTGCCTTATCGGCGGCGTCTTCGGCCGGGATCTGAATGCGAGCGCGGAGCTTGCCGTTAACCTGAACAATCATCTCAACGCTTTCCTCGACAAGGAGCGCGTTATCCCACTTCGGCCAGACGTCATCGGCGCCAAGCTTCTCGAGCATTTCGCAAGCAAGATGCGGAGCGAATGGCTTCAAGAGCTTCGCGAGTGCGACGACATCATCTTTGCTTGCGCCAGATTTGTAGAGCTCATTCACGAATTCCATCATTGCAGCGACAGCCGTGTTGAAGTAGTTGCGGCAAATATCTTCCGTAACTTTCTTGATGGTCTTATGACGAAGCGCGATGGTCTTCGATTCGTCGAGTAATTCTTTATCAAATGCAAGCGTCCAGCAACGGTTGAGGAAGCGATAAACGCCGCCAATCGCCTCAGTGCTCCAAGCAGCATCCTGGTCATATGGGCCAATGAAGAGCTCGTAAGTGCGGAGCGTATCGGCGCCGTAGCCGGAATTAATGACATCGAGCGGATCGATCACGTTCCCCTTGGACTTAGACATCTTCTTGCCGTCCGGCGCGTTAATGTAACCGTTGTAAAGCAACTTCTTGACTGGTTCGCGGAAGTCGAGATAGCCCTCGTCGGCGAAGAACTTGCACCAGAAGCGAACATAGAGCAAGTGAGCAACGGCGTGGTCGCCACCACAATAAACATCGGTTGGCGCCCAGTAGTTAACCTTTTCTTTGCTCCAAGCCTCTTTGGCATTGTGCGGATCGGTATAGCGCCAGAGGTACCAGCTCGAGCAGGCGTAGCCATCGAGCGTATCGGTCTCACGCGTCATTTCCTCGCCATCAATCGTGACCTTTAGGAATTCGTCGCACTTTGCGAGCGCGCTGCGACCAGAGGAATCCGGCTTATAGTCGTCAATCTTAGGAAGCATGACCGGAAGTTGGTCTTCTGGAATTGCGTGCGGATTACCGTTCTTGTCGTAAGCGATTGGGATTGGGCAACCCCAGTAGCGCTGGCGAGAAATCAGCCAGTCGCGCATGCGGTAGGTAACCTTCTTTTCGCCAATGCCCTGCTTTTCGAGCCAGTCGATGATGCCATCACGAGCCTCAGCGGTTTCGATGCCGTTGAAGGCGCCGGAATTCACAATCGTACCCTCGCCGTGGTAGCACTTCGAATCGTCGTCAATGTCTTCTGGCTTTTCGATAACCTTCACGATTGGGAGGTCAAACTTCTCGGCAAAGTCATAGTCGCGCTCATCATGAGCTGGAACGGCCATGATAGCGCCGGTGCCGTAGCCACTCAGAACATAGTCGGCAACCCAAATTGGGATTTCTTTGCCAGTAGCTGGGTTAATTGCATAACTGCCAGTAAAGACGCCTGTCTTTTCTTTGTTTTCCTGACGTTCGATTTCGGATTTCTTAATTGCATCCTTGCAATACTGAGTCATTTTCTTGCGGGCATCTTCGCTCGTAATCTTCGTAATGAGTGGATGCTCTGGAGCGAGCACGAGGAAGGTTGCGCCAAAGAGAGTGTCTGGGCGAGTCGTGAAGACGCGAACAGTTTCTTTATGATCCTTGATTTCGAAATCAATCTCGGCGCCTTCGCTGCGACCGATCCAGTTCTTCTGCATGGTCTTGATCTTGTCTGGCCAATCGAGCGAATCAATTTCGTCGAGCAATTCATCGGCATAGGCAGTGATCTTGAAGAACCACTGCTTCATCTTTTTCTTTTCGACCTCGTGACCACAGCGCCAGCAGCAGCCATTCTCGACCTGCTCATTCGCGAGCACGGTCTGATCTACTGGACACCACCACTGATAGCTTTCCGCCTGATAAGCGAGCCCCTTCTTGAAGAGCTGAAGGAAGCACCACTGAGTCCATTTATAATATGTTGGGTCCGAAGTATTAATTTCGCGATCCCAGTCAATCGCGTAGCCGAGGCGCTTGGCCTGCTTGCGGAAGTTGTCAATGTTGGTCTTGGTCACTTCCTGCGGAGCGATGCCGGTCTTGATGGCGTAGTTCTCGGCTGGAAGGCCGAAAGTATCATAACCGAACGGACGAAGAACATTCATCTCCTGCTGCGCATAGAAGCGAGCGAGACAGTCAACGATGCTGAAGTTGCGGACATGGCCGACATGGAGGCCGGCGCCAGATGGGTACGGGAACATTTCGGCGAGGAACATCTTCGGCCGATTATCGTTGTCTTTGGCGGCAAAAGGCTTCTCTTCTTCCCA
>CAMZEA010000007.1 GCA_947305655.1 uncultured Candidatus Saccharibacteria bacterium
CCACGACACTCTGCTTAAGAGGCAGATGCTCTAACCAGCTGAGCTACTGACCCATATCACCAATTTGTTAATACCTGATTATTCTAGCACTTCTCGCGTAAAAACGCAAGACAACTAAAATATCTAGCCTCTTCGAAACGAGGCTAATTCTATACTACCACAGATATCTGTTTTTGTCAAGCGGACTAGAGGTCGTAGCTGCTCGAGGATGAGCTCTTCTTGTCGGTGTTACCAGCAATTGCGCCAAGGTTTGCGGCGGAAATAATCATGAGGATCGTCACGATGAGCGTCAAGAACGCCATCCCCACCACGGTCCATAGCATAATATGCGAATAAACCGCGAGCTTATGAACGTCGGACTCGAGTTGAGTTGCGCCCTTTTTGACTGGGTTCTTTGGTTCGTCATATTGAGCTAAGATTGATTTATCTGCCATAATAATCTCCTTTTTTCTTATATTAGCACCCGGTAGGACAATCCGCAAAACACGGATTATGCTAAAATACAGTTTTATGATAGCTCTATATATTGCTTGCGGTGCGGTGGTACTACTCGGATTCACGGCGTTTTTCGGCGCGCCTTATGTGCCAAGCAAAAATCCAGAAATAGAACGTGCCTTCAAAAAGTTATATCCTCTCGGCAAGAACGATCTATTAATCGACCTGGGCTGCGGGAACGGAAAAGTTTTGAAGATGGCATCAAAATTCGGCGCGAAGAGCATCGGAATCGAGCTAAATCCCCTACTATTTTTAGTTTCAAAACTTCGCACGCGCGGCGATAAAAATATCTCCGTGAAGTTTGGCGACATGTTCCGAACGAAGCTCCCGGCCGAGACGACCGTTCTGTACGTCTTCGGCGTGGAGCGCGATGGTGAACGTATTCTCAGCCACCTGGAATCCGAAGCAAAACGCCTCGGGCATGATTTGACGCTCATCTCCTATGCGACGCCGGCCAAAAATCATCGCCCGGACAGGGAATTCGAAGCTTATTATTTATACAAAATTAAAACTCAATAGCAACAGACAAATCGAGATCTACGGATACTTTCGATTCAACCGTAATAAACATTTGTTGGCGGTTTAGCTCGCCGCGAAGAAACGCAAGATTAATATCCTCCGTTGTGCCAATATAGTCTTCGCCGTTTAGCGTCACGCGGAAATCGACAAGGTTGGCAAGCTCGGACGGCACCCCTTCCATAATAATCTTCTGAAGTAACTCATTGTCGCTTCCCTTGTTCACGATATTTACAACCGAACCATAGCTTTCGCCCGGGTTGAGATGGAGCGAAAATTTCAGCGACTGTTTGCTGAATGATTTACTAGAAGGGAAAACGGAACTATCGCTCTCTAAATACGAGGACGTGTCGAAACCGATGTTGCGAATATATCTAGAATTTGCCGATGCGCTGTTTGTCCCGGCCAACTGAGCATAGGCCGCGAAGCCGACGACCATAAATAGCAAGGCAAAGCCAGCAACAGTGATAATGGCGTAATGTAAGTGTTTCTGTTTGTGCATTTTTGTTTTTGTTAGGTTGTAAGATTATATTAGCATAATCTTTTTCGTTCGGCAAGGGGTCGATATGATACAATATAGATATGTTAGCCATTAGCTTTTTTGAATGGTGGTATTCCCGTGGTTGGACTATTTATTTCCAAGGATTTTTGGCGCGCCTACACAACACAGCCGACTCTTTCTCGATAGGCCTGCTGCTCAAAACTCTTTTTCAGCCTTTCCGCCAAATCTCGACGACTGACGGCAAAAAGACTTCCGCAATGGAAAAGGTTGTTGATGCCCTGGTCTCTCGCTTGGTCGGCTTCGTGGTTCGCGTGTTTATCATCATCGCCGGCATAGTTTTGATGACCTTGCTCGCCGTCGGGGGAGTAGTACTCGGTATTCTCTGGCCCGTCATTCCGCTGATGCCGATTGTCGGGATTGCAGTTAGTTCAATTTGGGGGATTTGGTGGTGAAAAAATACAGCTCTTTCAGTCGTCGTTCCGCTGAGGCGCGCGCCGACAAAATCCTAAACTCCGTTCCGGTGAAGTTTTTGTTCGTACTAATCATTCTCGCGCTATTAGGTTTTGGCGGGTACGAGCTATATCTGCGTAATTCTTTCGGCTTCATTCTCATTGGCTGCGCATTTTTGCCAATCGCAATCATGGTGTGGGCACGCTACGAATTGAAGTTTGTGCCAATCGGACGGGGAAATAATATTAACGACGTGCTCAGCAACGAGTGCCTCGCGCGACTCGGCAACGCTCCAGTTCCAATCGAACTCGCGCAGTGGGTCCCAACAAAAACGAAGAGCGGCGCATTCCTGGCTCGCCGCTATGCGATCACATCTAATCTTCTTGCCATGGTTGCAGAGCGCATGCCAACCGACATGCATCCAATTTTCGAAAAAGCGCTCGAGGTTCGCGAAAAGACAAATTCGGAAGTCGTGTCTGGCGGCGTACTTGCCGTGGCGATGATCGAATGTTATCCAGAACACGAGCAACTACTAAAGAAAATGAAGCTTGAAATCTCGGACCTTTATGATGGTCTCGTATGGTTCAACTACCTAAATGGTCTCGTGCGCGGCATGCAGCAACGCCGTCACACCGGCGGCTTTGCACGCGACTTAATGTTTGGCTACACGCCGCTCCTTGATCGTTTTGCGCAGAATATTTCGAAGCAGTATGAAAACACGCGCGGCTCAAACGTGACGGTTTCTCTGCACCGCGAGCAAGTGACGACCATGATTGATATTTTCTCGAAGGGCGGCCGTCAAAATGCGGCGCTGATCGGACCAGACGGAAGCGGACGCAGTACGCTCGTCCACGAATTTGCAAATGAAATTTTGAATGCCGACAGCAATATTTCTTCGCGCGTCAAGTTCCGCCAGATTTTCAAACTCGATGCGTCGGCGTTAATTAGTTCGGCATCTGAGCGCGGGGAAATCGAACGTCTCGTTACCGCCATCCTCAACGAGGCGGCGCGCGCTAAGAACGTAATTATTTGGCTCGACAATGCTCAGCTCTTCTTCGAAGAAGCGACGGGCTCAGTCGATATCTCGAATATTCTATTGCCGGTGCTCGAGGGCGGAGCGCTACGCATTATTCTCACCCTTGACGAGCAGCGCTTCCTCGAAATCTCCGCGCAGAAAGCCGCGCTCGCAAACGCACTCAATAAGATCATGGTCGAGCCGGCCGACGAAGTTGCTACGATGAAAGTCATGCAAGACCGCGTTCCTCTGCTTGAATATCAGCACAATGTTTCCTATACCTTCTGGGCGCTTCGCGAAGCATATCGCTTGTCCGAACGCTACGTCCATGACCTAGTGATGCCGGGAAGGGCAATTCGCTTGCTCGAGGCAGCGGCTAGCTTCGCCGAAGGCGGTTTTGTGACTGACGCGTCAGTACAAAATGCAATCGAAAAGAATTATGGCGTGAAGATGCAATCGTCGCAGGATGAGTCCGAAAAGCAAAAGCTCCTAAATCTTGAGGAGATTCTGCACAAGCGCCTCATTGGCCAGGACCTTGCCGTCCAGGCGGTTAGTGATGCTCTGCGTCGTTCTGCCGCGGGCGTGCGAAACGAAGGCCGTCCGATTGGCACATTCCTCTTCCTTGGCCCTACTGGCGTCGGTAAAACTGAGCTCGCAAAAGCAATTAGCGATACTTACTTTGGCGGAGAAGGCAAGATTATCCGCGTCGATCTCAACGAATATGTTTCGCAAAATGACGTCGCTCGCCTCATCGAAGATGGCGCAACAAATGAGAATAGCCTCACGGCGCAAGTGCTCAAGCACCCATTCTCGGTCGTCTTGCTTGATGAAATCGAGAAAGCTCATCCGCTCGTTCTGACTACCCTGCTTCAGCTACTTGATGAAGGCATCCTGCGAGATGCGCGTAACCGCGAAGTTAGCTTCCGTGACACGATTGTTGTCGCAACAAGCAACGCCGGTGCAAACCTCATTCGTGACTACATTGACCAGGGCATCGATATGTCGCTTATTAAGGAACGCCTAACGAATGACTTGATTGCGAACGGCGAGTTCAAGCCGGAGTTCCTAAACCGCTTTGACGAAATCTGCGTCTTCCAGCCACTCACAAAAGAAGCTTTACTCGCAATTGTTGACATTATTGTTGCGAGCACGAACAAGACCCTCGCACCACGTAAGATTTCCGTGACGCTCGAGCCAGAAGCGAAGCAAATACTCGTCGAGCATGGTTATGACCCGAAGCTCGGTGCACGCCCAATGCGCCGCATCGTTTCGAAGACTGTCGAGAATATCGTCGCGCGCTCCGTGCTAAGTGGCGAAGCTGATTCTGGTGCCGAGATTACCATCACGGCCGACATGATAAAAGCTGCTCTATAAATTAAATCGTATCTTTGCGAATTGTTTCGATGATGTTTTGACGGCTCACTTGGCGAACCGAATAATGCATGATGACCGAGATGAGAATCGCGACAGCAAGTACCGCGATGATGATTGGAATGAGCGGCAATTCATACGACAAAGACACGCCGCCATTTACGAGTAGGGAGTGCACGCCATATGAAATCAGGACGCCAAGCGGCAAGCCGATAATTAGCGCGCGCAGCGTATACAAAATACTCTCGAGCCAAATCATGCGATGGAATTCTTGGTCGGTCATGCCAATAGACTTAAGCATCGCAAATTCTTTTGCGCGCAAATGAATGTTGGTATAAATCGTATTAAAAATATTCGTGACGCCAATGAGTGCGACAACGACGATGAAGCCGTACATGAAGATTGCTGCGAGCAAAATTAGGTTGTCCGCCATCTCGCGCGCCGATCCGATGTCTAGGCCGAACATGTGGCGCGGCGATTCATCATCGGTGCTCATTTTTTCTAGCAAGTAGGCCGAGATGCCTTCCGAGGCTTCGCCAGGATTTGCGTAAAGAAAATCGCTATAGGCATCAAAGTATAGTTGGTCTTTCGCATAGTAATTATCCGAGATGAAGATGGTCGGGATTTCAATCGCTTCGATGCCCATTGGGCGCTTGTCGGTAACCTTCGAAATTGTAATCTGGTGCTCGGCCGTATCTGGCTCACCTTCTTCGATATACATCTTTAGAGTGAAATCATCGCCGGCATTATAGTCAAGAACGCGCTTTACGGTCTGCGCGCCATTGCTGTGCGTTTCGGCGACATAATTATTTAGAATTGCGGCATGATCGTAGTCGCCACGAATGCCAACCGACTGCGCATAGCGCTCGAAGTATCCATTCGATAGGGTAATGACGGAAATACCGCCAGCCGTACGAACACTGCGCTGAATAACATAATCGTTCAAATGGAATTTATCGACAATTGTTTGGTAGTCTTCGACACTACCGCCAGTCACAATGTAATCGGCGCCAAAGTCTGGAATGAAAGCCCGCACGATACGTTGGCTATCAATCACGAAGCTAGACAGGCCGACGAAGACCGCGACGCTAACGACAATCGAAATGACTGTCGTGCGATATTTCTGACGACTGCGTTTTAGGTTCTTACTAGCAATAACGCCGCCCACACCAAAATAGCTGGCGAGAAAACGATTAGTCTTTAGTTTCTTTGGATTGACTTTGATATCCTGCGTACTGCGGATGGCTTCGATAGGGGAGAGACGGCTGGCGCGAATCGCGGCCGAGGCGCTAGCGAGCCAGACAATAATGAGACCGAGCGCGATGACCGCGACGTAGAGCCACCATGGCGACGCGAAACGCATCACGATATTTTCGAGTCCGAGCAGGGAGTTCGAGGCTAGCAACAATAGCAACGTGGCCGCAATGCCGAGAATAATGCCGACCGGGATTGCAACGACGCCAATATATAACGCCTCGATAATAACCGAGCGACGAATCTGGCGCGGCGTCGCGCCCAGGGAACTGAGCATGCCAAATTCGTGCGTGCGCTCAGTCGTAGAGATATTGAACGAGTTGCGAATCGTGAAGATGCTAGCAATTACCACCACGCCAATTACGAGCGCACCGAGACAAGTAATAATCGTCGTCGTGTTGTAGTCGACGTCACCATCATAGCGCAGGAGGTTCGTGTGCTTGCGCGCAGTAATTTCCGTCAAGCCTTCGTCCTCGAGCGCGTAGCCGATGTCTTTGCCGAAACGAATATTGCGCTTTGGTTTCGTATAACGAACGAAGACAATGAACTTCTGGTCTGGCGTACGTTGCTCGTCGGTCAGGGAATCGAGACGCGCATAAAGCTTGGCCGGAATTGGCTGGTCGCTGCCCTCTAGATACGCCGTTTCGAGCGTGAGCTTGATTGGCTCTGCGTAGTAAACACTTTCGACGCCAGCTGCCTCTTCGACGATATGGACCTTGTCGCCCGGGATGTATTCGAACGATTCATGGAAATCACCATACTCGGCGCGCTCGTAGCTCTTCATGCTCTCAAAGTAGCTAACCGGAATCGCGATGATGGTAAAAATCAGGGCAGAGGAAAGGGCAACGCCAATCATCGTGACGATGCTGCGCTTGAGGTTCTTGCGAATATTTTCTTTTGTCAGCTTACTTAGAACGCTCATGACGAGTTCCCTTGTCAGAAACAATCTTGCCGTCGGCGACCGTAATAACACGGCCGGCTTCCTTGGCGATGTTGAGATCGTGAGTCACGAGAATAATAGTCTGGTGATACTTTTCATTCGCGAGCTTTAGAAGCTTCACGATTTCTTCCCCAGCTTTCGAATCCAAGTTCCCCGTCGGTTCATCCGCGAGGATGAGGGCTGGCTGACCATAGAGCGCGCGGCCGATTGCGGTGCGCTGCTGCTGACCACCGGAAAGCTGATTCGGCAGATGATTCTCGCGGTCAGTAAGTCCGAGATTCTTGATAAGTTCCTTCAGACGTTTCTCATCGACGTCGTTCTTCGCGAGGTCGGCTGGCAGGGTAATATTCTCTTTTACGGTGAGGACCGGGATAAGGTTATAAAACTGATAAATAATGCCAATGTGGTCGCGGCGGAAGAGGGCAAGCTTATTATCGTTCAGCTTTGTGATATCAGTGCCGTCAATAATAATCTCCGACTTCTTCTTTTCATCCGGGCGATCAACGCCGCCGATGAGATGGAGCAGAGTCGACTTCCCCGAGCCAGATGCACCAATAATAGCTACGAATTCCCCGTCCTCTATGGTTAGGCTGACGTTATCTACGGCCTTTACGAGACTGTCGCCTTTGCCGTAAGTTTTGGTTAGATTTTTTACTTCTAGAATGTTGCTCATAATCGTATTTCCTGGTACACCCGACAGGATTCGAACCTGTGACCCCCTGTTCCGAAGACAGGTGCTCTAATCCGCTGAGCTACGGGTGCATGAGTCTATTATATCACTCTGTTATAATGTACCTTAGGCGCACCCGTAGCTCAGTGGATAGAGCACTGGTTTCCGGTACCAGGTGTCGTGGGTTCGACTCCCGCCGGGTGTACCATTTTTTATGGTAAAATACAGATATGAATATTCGCGAAAACGTACCAATTAGTGAACTTACAACTATGCGCCTTGGCGGCAACGCGCGCTATGTAATCGAGATTACGAGCGAGGACGACGTCGAGCCAGCTTATGCTTTTGCTGACGACAAGGAATTGCCGGTTTATGTACTCGGTTCTGGTAGCAACATTATTGGGCGCGATGGCGGATTTGATGGCGTTATCCTCGTAAACAAAATTATGGGGATGGGCGTCTATGAAAAAGAACGCGATGGCGTAATTGACCTTTACGCAAATAGCGGCGAATTGCTTGATGATTTTGTGGCCTACTCTGTAGAGCGCGGCTGGCATGGCATCGAGGCGCTTAGCGCGATTCCTGGTACGGTTGGCGCTGCGCCAGTGCAAAATGTTGGCGCATATGGACAGGACATTTCACAGACCTTGGTGCTCGTTAGGGCTTACGATGAGCTATTGGAAGAATTCGTAGATTTACCGGCTTACGACCTAGACCTTAGCTATCGTCATAGTATTTTTAACAGTGGCGACAAAGTGGGTAGGTATTTTATTACAAAGATTGTTGTGCGTCTCAATCACGAGAAGATGGAGCCGCCATTCTATACTTCCCTTCAGGCTTGGCTCGACCAGCATGGTATAACGGAATATACGCCAGAGATTATTCGTCATGCTGTATGCGAAATTCGTGAAGCCAAGTTGCCAGACCCAGCTTCAATTGCCAGCAGCGGCAGCTTCTTTAAGAATGTTTATTTGACGAGTGATGAAGAAATCGAAGCGGCGAAGGCGCGCGGCATCCCGGTTTGGGACGGCGGCAAGGTCCCTTCGGGTTGGCTAATTGAACACGCCGGCCTCAAGGGCCAGGTTTTCCATGGCATGCGCGTTTCCGATAAGGCCTCGCTTGTGCTGATCAACGAATCTGCTCGCGATTATGCCGACCTCGCCGCGGCGCGCGAAGAAATTATCCGCATCGTACGCGAGAAATTTGGCTATACACTCGAGCAGGAACCAATGGAGCTTGGCGAATGAAAGAATTAAACGGCCGCGAGCTCGCCGGCTACATTAAGGAGCGCCAGGCGCACCAGGTTAGACACTTGCGCGCTATCAAGCGCTTCCCAAAGCTTGTGATTTTTTACGACAATGACAACCCGGTGATTCTGAAATATATCGCTTTGAAGGAACAGTATGGCGCGGACATAAAAGTCGATGTCGAGACGAGAAAGATTAACGCAGAAAACGCCTCAGCCGAGGTTTCTGCCGCCGCGAAAGACCCGGCAGTTTCGGGGATTATCGTGCAGCTGCCGCTCGCGGAATGCGATGAAAACATTTTACAACTGATTCCAAACGAAAAGGACGTCGATGGTCTCCGTGGCGAGCGCGATACGGCAACCGCAATGGCGATTCATTGGCTGCTAACTGGTTACAACATCGAGCTCCCTTCCCTAAAACTCGCGATTGTGGGGCGCGGCAAACTCGTCGGCGCACCGCTTCTCAAAATGTGGACGGATAGCGGCTATGATGTCGCGATGTTCCACCGCGGCGACGATTTGTCTTCCCTGTCTGACTATGACGTAATCGTAACCGCCACGGGCGTACCGAGCCTGATTAAGCCTGAATATTTGAAGGACGGTGCGGTCGTAGTAGATGCCGGCACGGCTAGTGAAAACGGCGTGATTGTCGGCGACATTTCTGACGAAGTCCGCGAATCGCGCGACGACCTCACGATTACTCCACGCATCGGCGGCGTCGGCCCGCTAACTGTAGCGATGTTGTTCGAAAACGTAATTAGAGCCTGCGCAGAGTAAACTGCCTCGGCAACAAATAACCGCCCCTAAAAGGCGGTTATTTTATTGCTCATTTTTGCGGTTAGGCGGTGCCACCATCAGGCGGGGTCTTTTGGTTGTTTTTTAGTTGCTCGTTAATGCTAGTCAGGGCATTTTCCACCTGAGCGCGGTAGCGATTTTCGCTATCCTGACGCTTAAGATTTGCTCTAACCTGATCCGCCGCCTGCTTCGACCTCATCTCTGCGATAAGCGTTTTTTGCCTTTCACTACTTATGCTATTCATCAGGTCGCCGTCTCCGCTATCAATAATAGCTTGGGCCATTTTTCTGTTTGCTTCCGACCCAGCAGAGAAACCCAGTGCATCGAGCGTAGCCTCGTTAGCTTTGGCCCACTGCTCGGCCGAAAGTGAAGCGCGGGCGTTATTTCTCGTAGTATCAGACATTTTACTGAGCATCTCCGCAAAGTTCGTTCCCGCCTTGCCAGAAGTATGAGTGGCGGCAGCATTAGCAATCTGCTGAGAAGTGAATAGATCGTCGAGCTGGTCCGCATAATTGTCGGTGAGGAAGCTCATTTCGTCTTTATTCATGCCGGCAAGTGCATTCTCGCCCATCTTATCGATAGCGCCCTTCATAGCACCGTTCTTCATAGCCGTATCGAAGCTAATTCTCTCTCCGCCATGGTCATTCATATGGCCCGCGAGAGCTTTAACATAAGCCTTGCCGAGCGTACCGCCTTTTTGCGCAGTAATGTTTTTAAATTTTTCAAGCTCGCCAACGGACATGTTCGACACATTGCTCGAAGCCCTACGCAGCACTTCTTGGGCGGCCTCTTCGTTGCCAGACGCGTTCATCCTCTCAATAACTGCGCTCAGCTTCTCCATGTCATGCTCCGTAATAGCCTCCTGCGCCATGCCGCGTAGCCCCTCGCCGGCGGCGCCATCTGTGCCATAGCTGCCTAGATCCATGTCTTTCACCATACCAGCGTAGAGCGATTCGTTACCCCTCTCAAATGCATCGATTGTATTATTGGCCGTACGCAGTCTTGCGCGATCGGCGATGCCGAGGCGACCGCCATTCGCCTTTCGCCTTTCTTCTATTGCAGCCTTCGTTCTCCTGGCGCGGCCGGCGTTCATATTGTCTTTTCTTGCCTTTGCGACATTGCGCATATTATCGGCAGTATGGCTGCGGTCAAATGCACTTTTGCCGAGGCTAGTGGCACGATTCTTCAAGCCATTAGCCACAGTAGATATGCCACTCATGGATTTCGTAATGAGCATCGGGATAAAGAAGACTGGGGCGATAGAAAGGATTGCGGCAGTAAGCGCTAGCGCAAAGTTCGTAACATTGCCGTCGCCGGCCGAAAGAAGAAGAATGGTCGAGACCATCTGGCCGCCATATACTGCAAGACTGCAAAGCGGATACGCAAGAAGGGTTGCTGATAGCAGCTTTAGCCACTTGCTAAACAAGCCCTTCGTGTTAGGCAGCATATAAGCGATAAACGCTAGCGGAGAAATGACGACTAAAATGACGGCCAGACCTTGGCGCACAGCAAGAAGCACCAATAGGAAGATGATGCCTATTACAACAGCGATCACGCCGAGAAGAATCGGAACGACAATTGAGCCGCCAGAGAAATACCATGCTGCACCAACAATCGCCGCCAAGAGGGCCGCAGCACTCCAGCCCGTTGCTTCTTTAGCGCTTACGGCCGCATCGAATGCAAATTTAGCATGCTGGTTGTTAGTCATAGTGCTTTCTAGACCTTCAAACAAATTCTTTATGCCGCCACCGACAATATTTCCAACGTCAACACTCGCCTGGCAAGCGTAAAATGACACGTTGACCAGAAGCGCGCCAATAATCAACTTCGGAAGAATCTTCTTGACGCCATAATTATCAATACCGAAGCCAGTAACCTGCGAGAGAATAACAACAATAAATACAACGATGAATGCGATGTTTGCTATATTACGGAAATTTCCCCATGCGTCAAGCGTGCCAGTAACCTTGCCGGATGTCGAAAATAGGCCCGTATTGACTTGGAGTAGGTTTTCAATAAAACCATACATGGTCTCCGATGCTGATTTACTATTCTCGATAATTGGACAGGCAATCCAGTTCGAAGAACCGGCGGAATCGTAACACGTTCTCTCGTTCTCCTCTGCGCGAGTATCTTCATCTTCGTCCTCTGCTTTCTTAACGGCGTCTTCGTCCGTTGGATCTACGCTAGCATAGGCTGAAGTGTCGGCCGGGAAATCTAGCGTTACGAGATTAGTAGGATCCTTAAAGAACGCGATGAGCCCGTCATAATCAATTTTGCCCTCGAAGCCCCACAGCGTTCCGCTTGAAGAATCATCATGGTTGAGGGCATTCAGGCCGTGTTTGATGGCTTCATTTTTATGCATTACGGCGCAGTTCGGGGTTGGCTCATTCTTGCCCTTCTCATACCAATATATTCGTTTGTCCTCTGCAATATCTTCAGCTTTTACCTGACAGTTTACCTGAGCGTCATAAAGCTCCGGGTCGTTCAGATAGTCCATATAGACCTGAACTTTTTCGGATGGCGAGAGGTGCATCCGTCTTCTAGCATACACGACGAAACTATCGTCCCCATCACCGTCCGTTTTCGGCAAAACTTTCCCAGGAGGCGTCCCCGTGTAGCCAAGCAAGTAAGCGACCGCACGATATGGGTCTCCGACTTCTTCTTCGGCGTTAGCTGCCTCTACGCCATTTACATAATAGAAATTTGTCGGGCTCGCTTCTACCGAAGCCTCTTTCTCGTCAACCACACTGCCAATACCGACTTGGTAGGATAGCGAGTCGTGCTTGGATGCGTTGGTTATTATTTTTTGGCAGACGGTGCTCGTAGTGCGAGGTGGACTACCGTACCTCGAACCGCCATCGTAACATGGAACACTGCTCATATCGGCTTTTGGCCCAAGTTCTGCATCAGTCATGGCCTGTTTTATATTCGCGATTGCCGTGTCATACGACACGCCTTTGACTACCGCAGACACAAGCGATGCCGTCCAATAACCAGAGTTTAAATACTCATGACGAATGCCAAATGCTCCCGATGACGGGTCGTAGGTAACATCCGGGTCCTTGTCGCCCATGGGGGAATGTACCCCCTTTGCCGCATTCTGCCATCCGTTATTGTCGCCTTCGATGTAGCCAGAGACGATTAGCCCAGTGCTGCTATTGATATTTAGACAGAAGAAGTCTGTTTTGACTATCTTACTCTCGGTGCCCCCATCGACATTGATGGTGAGCGGATAGGATAACTTGAAACACTTCGTTTTATCGAAGTCTTGACTAGCGCCGTCGTCGCTAACTAGCTCACGATAGCCACCATACTTTATTAACCAATCCTTTTTTGTCGTATTGGAGGCGCTTGCGGCAGGGATAGGATGTCCTGCGACCTGGAATGCATTCGATACTTTAGAAAGAGAATCTCCGCCTAGTACATCGTCACAGTCTATCATCGCGTCGCTATCGCCATGATAGAACAAGTTAGCGCCAGAGGGGAGCGGAACGTTGTTCGAGGAACCCCAAAATGTGTCCGCGACAGTCCCCTTAAAGTCTTCGATTTTTTTGAACTTCTTAATAAAGTGGCTATTGTTTGCTACGCAATAATGAAGCCCTTGGAGCATCGCTTTTTTCGTTATGTTTGCCCTATCGTACGTTTCGGCATGGGCACCGGTCGTAGAGAAGGTACACACGGCAAAAACCGGCAACGCAATAAGCGCAACAAGCGATAACTTTATTCTTTTATGTAATCGCGTACTGTCCATAACGACCTCCAGATATTAATTCTTGCGTTCTCATATTCTCGCTTCTCACTAGCCATGTATTCTGCCGCATCAGCTAATGCCTCTTTGAGATCCTGGCTGCTAGACGGGTCAGCCGAACACGACCATTCGATTCTGCCGAGGTAAATGCAGCCGTTACCATTATAAATTTCGACAATACGAGAAATCGCAGAGCGTGCCTTGTACCAGCTATTGGTCAGCTGGCTGTCAGAGCTCTTCTTATAAGTCTCGTATTTTTGAGATATTTGCTCATTCACTATAGTAGCGCTATATGTTTTATAGAGACCAACTATGTCGTCGTAACTAAAGCCCTTGTCCATATCGAAAGAATTATAAACGTCATGGACGATAGCTCTGTAATTCCCCATCTCTCCTTTTTTATAAATACCGTTCTTAGCGGCAGCGTTGTATTCTTTATAAAAATTATCAAATAATTCTTTGAAACGATTATTAAATGTTTCGTCCGTATTAATATACTTGTCCATCATAGTATAGCGAGTGGTCTCACTAAGCTCGCCAATATCGCCGTCTTTCTCTTCGCCGTACAAAACATAATTAGCGAAGCGATTGAAGGCTGTCCTAACTTTGCCAGCACTCGGTTTAGCGGACTGCTGAATCAAAAGAATTACGGCAATTATTACCGCAGCGGCCACCAACACGGCGAGGGCGATGATTGCTATTTTTTTCATGTTCTTTTTCTTTTCGATGGCGCTATTATCCGCAGCCACGATGTCGTCTACGGCCTGGCTAAAGTAGTCCGGGGCGTTGCTGAATGCTGGCTGAGCCGGCAGCTGCTGCTCGGCAGTTTTAGCCTTGAATTTACGCGAAAAACCAAAGCGCGGGCGTGCGCCGGCGGGCGTAGAGTCTCCAGAAGAAATCACGCCAGCAGGCTGGGATGGGTCCTCGCCTGGAAGGCTAGCTGCGGCAGCGATAACGGAGGCGTTAGATCCCGCAGGCGAAGCAGGCTGATCTGGCTGAGGGTTCGGTGAAGTGTTTGGGGATGAAAAAACAGGAGTATTTGGCATGCCAGAATTCTCACCCTCATTCATAAGTATTATTTTAGCATAAGCGGAACTAAAAACTCAATACGATAACAATTTCTTGTGGCTAGATACCGCCGCCGTCGCTAAAGGTTTCTGGCGGCTTCTTCATATTTTCTTGAATCTTATTAATCGCCTGCACCATGCCTTGCTGGAAACGCTGCTGGCTGTCACGAGCCTTTAATTCTTCTTTAACTCTGGCTGCCTGTGCGGCCGCTTTTGCATCATCTGCTGCCTTTTTCGCATCACTGAGCCTCTTCATAGCAGCCTGCTGAGATTCGCCGCTAATACTCGAGATCAGCGAGCCATCACCACTCTCCATAATTTGTTTAGCTCTGCTGTCATTGTCAACATCGCTGAAGCCCAATTCCTCAAGCGTTTTCTCGTTCGCCTTTGCCCACTGCTCAGCAGATAGCTGAGACTTGATTGCGCTCGCCTGGCCAGACGATTCGATAAGTTTGTTTAGCTTCTCCGCTACACTACCGGAATTGTGAGTAGCGACCGCTTCGGCATACTGGTCGTCCGAAAATAGCCCGTTCGCGATTTCGCCAGCAAAATTGTTGCTGAGAAAGCCCATCTCGTCTTTCGACATACCTGCAAGCGCATTCTTGCCGAGGTCTTTTATCGCGCCGCCCATGAGGCCTTTGGCGCCGCCCCGCATGGCAGTATCGAGGTCGAGGGAATCACCAGTTGCAGTTTGGCCACTTCCATTCTTACCGAGAACTTTAGCGTATGCTTTACCGATTGTGCCGCCTTTGGTTGCGAGAGTAGTCTTAAATTTCTCTAGCTGCTCCGTATTTAGACTACCGACATTCTTGGACATTTTTTTGATAAGATCGAAGGCCTCTTCATCATTCCCAGTCGCAAAGAGCTGAGCGACAGCGGCATCGAATTTCTCTGCGTCATAGCCTCCATCCTCGAAGGCTTCTTCGCCCATTTCGGACAATTCTTTTTTGTTCTTGCCTTTCGCCATACCCGAATAGAGGTCATAATTCTTTCTGTCAAGGCCTGCAATCGCATTTTGGGCAGTACGCAAGCGGGCTCTCTCGCCGATTGACAGCTTGCTGCCGTTCTTTTGCTTTTCTTCGAGCGCGGCTTTGGTTTTTCTTGCGCGGTTTACGGCCATATTTTCTCTCTTTGCCGCCGCAACATTACGCATAGTGTCAGCGGTGTTACTGCGATCGAACGCGCTCTTACCGAGACTAGTCGCGCGCGCTTTGAGGCCATTCGCTACTGTAGCGATGCCACTCATCGATTTCATAATTAGCGAAGGAATAAAGAAGACTGGCGCAATAGACAGAATGGCAGAAGTGATAAGCAGAGCAAAGTTTGAAACCACGCCGTCGCTAGCTGCCGCCATGAGGATGATATTCGACACCATCTGACCGCCATAGACGACGAGGCTACAAATTGGGTATGCCAGGAGCGTGCCCGATAGCAGCTTCAACCATTTATTAA
Organism: uncultured Candidatus Saccharibacteria bacterium; assembly: GCA_947305655.1. Classification (GTDB taxonomy): domain Bacteria; phylum Patescibacteriota; class Saccharimonadia; order Saccharimonadales; family Saccharimonadaceae; genus UBA2834. Next base: position 15,525 of record CAMZEA010000007.1, read on the forward strand.
ATAGGCTCTTCGTATTCGGCAGCATGTACGCTATGAACGCAAGCGGCGATATCGTGACCAAGATCACTGCAAGACCTTGGCGAACCGCCAAGAGTACGAGGAGGAAGAAGATGCCGATAACAACGCCAATCGCGGCGAGAATAAGCGCAACTACTATGCCGCCACCCGAAAGTTTGTAGGCCGCAAAGATAACCGCCGCCAAGATACCGGCCGCTGAGCCGACAATCAGACCCTGTGCGTCTTTTACGCCGTCAAATGACGCGTAAATCTTAGCGTCGCTCAGACCAATATCGTTAAGAATACCGTCAAACAGCCGCTTTATGCCTCCGCCGGTAATGTTACCGACGTCAACGCTAGCCTGACATACAAAATATGAGACGTTGACCAGGATGGCGCCAAGGATAATCTTTGGCAGAATTTTTTTGACGCCATAGTTATCTATACCTAAACCCGTCACCTGGGAAAGAATGACTACGGCGAATATAATAATGAAGAAGATATTCGCGTAGTCCCTAAACTTAGACCAAGCAACAAATGTGCCATTCCCTTTGCCAGTATTGTCGTTGCCGAGATTGAATATTTCCGTATTCGTCTGCAACATGTTTTCAATAAAGCCGTAAAGTCTCGTCGAGGTGTCTTTGCTATTCTCGATGATAGGACAGGCAATCCAGTTTGAAGAGCCGGCGGAGTCATAGCAAGTTCTCTCTTTATCAGCAAGCCCCGACCCGTCGCCATCACTGTCGCTGCTCGAAGGCGAACTGGTGGCGACGGACGGATAGTCGAGCTTCGTAGCATCTGGTAGTGTCCTGAAGAATTCCATTAGCCCCTGCATATCAATCTTCCCAGCGCCTATAAATGACCCTGCATATTTCTTTTGCGTCATCGGGTATTCTGTAACACCCACATCAATGACTGCGTTAAACTTCTTCGAGCCATTCTGCTGATTGGTAACATAGCAGTTTTGTGTCAATGCAGTGTTGCCGGGCTCAAACCATTTTATCGGATCGCCGTAAGCGCCGCTACTGCCATCAACATCGCATCTAACTCGCCCATCGATAAACCCGGCGCTCTGAAGGTAGTCCGCATAGAGCGAAATCTGCTCGCTCTTTGTTAGATACGCATGCTGTAGCGCCCACGTTTTTACGCTATCATTGTCCAGGTAGCCACCGGTATAATCCGTAAAAGCAGCAAGCACTTTGTATTTTGAAGTGCTCTTAGGCGGGCTATAAGTGCCGTCCGTTATGCTCTCGTCGGTAACAACCATTGTTGCCGGACCGGTAAGAACTTCCCTGACAAAGGTCGAGCCATAGTAACATACAGCAATTTTCATGCCCTCATAGTATGTTTTAGCCGCTATAGGATTAGTTGCGCCCTGCTTACATGTAAACGGCGCGAACAACAATTGTCCCGTAGGTTTGAGCGAGTAATCTGAAACGAAGCTAGAAGTAGCCGTAGCGGCAACCCTAGTCGAATAGCCGGTGTTCAATGTGCTAATAATCTCATTTTGGAAGTCTTCAATAGTTTTGTTAGCGTACGAGATAGACATCCCCTCTGAAACGGCTAGGGTCTTGGAGGATTCGTCTACTTCAAAAACATCTTCGCCTTTCTTATTTTGTTTCGACACATTGGTGGGAGTGGTAGTACCGTCAACATTCTTTCCAACAATATTATTCCAAGACCACATAGAGCTCATGTCCATGCCATAGCTACCCCCTCTCCAGGTTGCGCCCCATGAATAATCTTTATCGTAGTCCGTTCCGATTATACTGATTCCGCTTATGACGCCAGTATTCGAATCGGCATCTGCACATATCTTTGCAGTATACCTGTCCGCCGTAGCGGTCCATGAATCATCCCAAACATTATTGTCCGTCATCGACCAACCACCATTCTTAAGCTCCACTAGGGCGCCATTATAAGTGACTGGAATTTTATACTTCCAGCATGACTTCGTCGTCTTTCCCGGTGTTTTATCGTAAAAAAGCGTCTTTTCAAGAATGATATTCTGCCACGTAGGAACTTGGCTAAAAACATACTTCTTAGTCCGGCTAAACACGCTCTCTATGCTGCTATTGCCCGTGATAATATCATTAAGCACTATTCTTGGAGTGCTGTCACTATCCTTATTGAGGCTCCCATGATAAGCGGAATTGTCCCCGTTTCCGCCGGGGAGTGGAGATGTCTGGCTACTGCTGGCATAAGTAGATTTAGTGTTAATCAAATCGTTTGCGGTCTGGAACTTATCAAGTGAGTCGAATGAGCTAAAATACTTGGGGTCTGCGTCGTCCGCGTCACCATATTCAACGAGAAAACGAAGGCCCTGGAGCATTGCCTTAGTAGTAATCAAACCCCTGTCATATGATGACTCTGCCGCAACGCTCTTAGGGGCGGCTATTGCCATGACGAACGCCGTAATCACGATTACGGCAGCCAAGACTAGCTGGCGTATTTTTTTATTTCTCCGCATCGAGAACCTTTCCCATGTTAAACAATTGGTCGTACAATAGCTTGCGCTCAAAAGTCCTTTCCTCTATAGCTCTGCTCTCATGATAACTATATGACTCCGACAGACCGCCATACGTCTCATTAAAAACGCAGTCGGTTTCGCCTTCCGATGCGCCCGTATCGTCGAGGCAACCGTTGCCTATACGATAATCCGCCAAATCAGCGAGCGCCTCCTTTGCTTTTACCCAATAGGCAAGATATTTACTTGAGTCAATCGGCAAATAATTGGTCGCCGATTGCTTTATTTCATCAACTGCCGCATCGCGGCCTTTATTATACACTGTTTCAACTAGCGAGTCTTCATCAAACAACTCCGATAAGGCAAAACTAGCATAGACGCCGTAGACCGTATTTCTATATCCATCCAATTTACCCTTTTCGTATATCCCGTTTTCTGCGGCCGCATTATACTCTTCATAAAACTTATCGAAGAGCTCTTTAAAGTGATTGTTATAGCTCTCGTCTACATTTATATACTTGTCCATAATCGCATATCGAATCGACGTGCTATACTCTCCGATATCACTATCCTTCTCTTCGCCGTAAAGCACATAGTTCGCGTAGCGATTGAAAGCGGTTTTCACCTTATTAGCATTAGGCTTATTGATCTGGCCGATGATGGCAGCCGCGGCAACCACGCACGCTATTACTGCGAGTGCGGACCCGGCGATAATAGCGATTCTCTTCGTCTTCTGTTTCTTTACTATAGTGCTTTCGTTGGCAATAGTAATATCCGCTACGGCTTGGTTGAAATAGTCGGGAGCATTATTGAATGCTGGCTGAATTGGCCGCTGTGGTTCAGCGGTCTTTGCTTTGAACTTACGCGAAAAACCAAAGCGCGGGCGTGTGCTAGCGGGAGTAGTATTGTTCGAAGAAATAATCTGAGCAGCCTGAGGCTCCCCGTCATCCGGAGAACTAACAATGGCTGCCGGCGTAAGCGACGGAGATTCCGCAGGCGAAGCAGGCTGAGCTGGCTGAGGGTTCAGTGAAGTGTTTGGGGATGAAAAAACAGGAGTATTTGGCATGCCAGAATTCTCACCCTCGTTCATATGTATTCATTTTAGCATAAGCGGAACTAAAAAACACAAAAAAATACCTCCGAACCCGAATGGGCTGGAGGTATTTTTTTATTTAGTTTCCCGTCGTCTAAAAGCTTGGGAAAGCTCTATAGATTGGCGGTCAACTTAGTTTAGCTTTTTGCGGCTAATGATATAGTAACCAGCAGTGGTTGCAACAGCGGTTGCACCAATGATGCCGGTAACGATGCTAGTAGCACCGGTCTTTGGAAGGTCAGGGGTCGTACAGACCTTGCCATTCACAGAGACCTTAGCGGTGTCAGACTTCTCAGTCTTTGGATCATCGTTGTATTTACCCTTCACGATGTTAGTGAGGGTAGAGTCGTTACAGTTGTTTGCCAAAGCGGCATTAACCGTAGCGTAGAAGTAAACAGTAACTTCGGCACCCTTGGCAACATTGCCAATCTTGATACCTTCAGCAGTGATGATGCCGTCACCAACGGTCTTGCCGTTGACAACAGTGCTGCCCTTGACGTAGCTGATATTAGCAGGAAGAATATCGCGGATAGCAACATTCTTTAGCTCGGTGTTACCAGTGTTCTTGAACTGAATACGATAACGAACCGTATCGCCAGCCTTGACAGTGATATTCTCTGCCCAGCTGTTACCGCCCTTGATCTGAACCATCTTATTGATGGTAAAGTTAGGGTCATCGTTACAAACCTTGCCATCGACGAGCACGTCGGCACCGTCTTCTTTTGGCGTTGGGACTTCGGTAGCGGAGACCTGAGCGTTGTTGTGAAGCGTAGATTTTTCACACTTCTCACCAACAGCCTGATCAACCGTAGCGTTGAAGTAAATATAAGCATCAGCGCCAGCAGCATAGCTACCGAGGTTGATACCATTATTTACGATATTATCGCTGAGGGTAATACCGTTCTTATGCGCATTATTAACAAGTTGCGTGCTGCCCTTGACATAAGTCAAACCAGCAGGCAAGATATCGCGAACCACGAGGTTATTAACAACGGCTTTGCCGATGTTCTTAACGTGGATGCGATAGCGAACCGTGTCACCAGCCTTTGCGGTAACCTGTTCGGCGTAGGCAGCATCAGTGCCGCGGATCTTGACTTCCTTTTGGATTTCAAGTTCCGGCTTAGCTTCCTCGACGAACTTAGGAGTTACGTGGAAGGTGAGGTAACCAGAATATTCATTACAGCCAGGAATCTTACCATCCATTTGGTCGTAACCAAGGAGGTGACCCTTGCTTGTAAAGAGGTCGTTGCCGTCATTTAGCTGATCAAGGCTAAACGTACGGGTCTTACCATTCTTGTCGATGTTGTAATACTTAGCCGTACCATCGATATAGGCGAGGCTAAACTTCTTACCATTCTTGGATTTAAAAGTTGTTTCATCCCAAACAGTCTTTGGGTTTGCGTTAGAGGCACTAATTTTACCACTAACAGTGATTTCGCTTGCAGTGTCCGTAGGAAGGATCACGTAAGCGCGAACGTTTTCAGCAACGAGGCCGAGGTTAGAAGCAGCGTTGTTGTGAACATAAATGCGCACAACGTACTCTTTGCCTTCCTCGACTATAGTGTTGTCAGAGTAATTGTTCTTGCTTGCGTCACCAGTGTATTCAGAAGCAGAAACAAAGTAGTGCTCATCACCAATGACGTTGTTTGTAATAGAGTTAAATGTGACGTAATTAGCGGGTTTTTCCATCGTAAAAGAAGCACGAGCAGGACCCCACGCCGAAACTACGCCAGCGCCAGCGACGGCTGCAACAGCGGCTGCAACACCAAGGCTGACCTTAGTAAGTTTCTTCATAAATATTGATTCCTTTCTTTAGAAATAATTCCAAGATAAGAAGTTTGTAACAAACATTAGCCGTATTGTTAAACTTCCGCTCGCAAGTCAGATCGTTGCCGAATACAAACATGGGAGAGGAGAGGACCGATCATAAAATGATGGTCCTCCCCTAAGGTCCACGAAACTTTTGATAACGGAGAGCTTTGCAACTCCAAAACTGAATCATCTATTTACCCGGGGTCGCTATTGGGAGCGGTCCCGGTATTTATGCCGTCGTCCGCTACTCCGGGTTCGACAGACGGCGTTACGCGCGGTGTAGTCTGCCCGGAACCGCGATTAGAAGGGGAACCCGTCGGTGTTGGCGACGGTGTAGTTGTGGGGGTCGAAGTAGGCCTTGTGGGAGCCGTTGTAGGAGTCGGCGTTACTACGTTATCGTAGCTGCCAGGACTCGTCGGCTCAGGCGTTTCCCTCATATCATTATCATGATTTGCGGGATTGGAAGGACTACCGATGTCAGCCGCAGCGTTATCATCCGTGTTGCGGTTAATCGGATCATCCTGAGGCCTCTTCGATGATCCCGAAGGTGTAGGCGTAGGAGTACTCGTCGTCGTAGTTGGCGTGGGAGTCGGAGTACTCGTTGTCGTTGTAGGCGTAGGCGTCGGAGAATTTGTCGGTGTAGGAATAGGCGGCTTTGTAACAATCGCCCAACGGTAATCAATTTTATTGACACCGATGTAAACTTCCCTGCCATCCTTATAGGTATACTTGAATACCCAAAAGGCGTACCTTTCGTCATTCTCCGCCTTGAAGCATACTTCCATCTCTGGATCGAGCGGGAAGTGGCAAATAACCTTTGTGCTGTCGACTTCCCCAACATATGTCAGGGCCTGAATAAAACAACAGTACCTGCACATAATAAGGTGATGGTCCATTTTATTGAACCACTTTCCTGTCGAAGCGTCTTTCTCTAAAAGCTCCTCCCACCACTCTGTTTTTGTCGGATAATACTCGTCATGGAACGTGTTCGCCCAATCCGAGTTCCCGATTATTCCTGCCTCTCTGAAAACGCCGTCTACGCCAGTAGCATAAATGCCATTCGAGAGGGTCTCTTCACAGAGACTATCCTTCAGCTTTTCGGCTTCAGAGATATCAGTTGCAGAGTACTCCAAAACAGGAATGTCGTAGGTGACTCCGTCGATAAACGTAGCAGCCACACGGGGTTCAAGGTCGATTTTAGTCGACGTTTTCTTGAACTCACGAGGGCCGCCGAACATCGCCAGAAGTTCTGAGTCCGTATAGGATCCAACTTCTTCTTCCGTAATGGAGGGCTTGTCCGGAACGGACGTGGGTGTGGGAGTTGCTGTCGTTGTTGCGGAGGTCTCTGTCGTCTCTACTAACTTATTGCTACACCCTCGCAGGCTCGTAGCTGCGGAGCAGACTACGAAGGCAACGATGGCAAACGCCAGCAGAATAATCGCGACAGAAGACCAATTGGCTCTGCGTCTTCTCATAGCTCTCACCTCCTTATTTCCTGATACGAGCTATTATGTCCGTAAACAGGACGATTGCACCGGCTACGGCGCAAATTGTGGCAATCGTCAGCACGACGATCTGCCAAACGGCGAGACCGGCGCTTGCCGTTGAAATTAAAACTGCAACGGCTGCTACGATGCACGACAAGATAAGCAAGACTACCCATCCGACTGAGACGCTGTCATCAGCGCTCTCGGAGAGCTCCTGCAAAACGGACATCTCTTCTTCGTGATAGTCCTTCGCTCTCTTTTGAATTGATCTGTAAACCCTTTTCTGGGTTTCGAGATCTTCTTCGTGTCGGGCCTGCGCATTCTGGTCCGCAAGTTTGACATTGCTGTCGACTTCGTGAACCTCATCGCTAAGGCCTTTCTGTCCTGCCAAAATTGCGGCGAGTGATCTCTTTCGTTCGGCCTTTTCCTCTGTGTAGGCTTTCGCCTCGGCGGCACCGAGAGCCTTGATAAGCTTCTCGTTGCCTGCGACAGTTGCGCGTGCCTTCTTCGGCTGTACCTGATTCTTCTTCTTTGAATTATTGTTTGACATAATTTATTCCTCCTGTTCAAACAAAAGACTTCTGCTTCGAACGACCTACTCTCTTTGTCGTTCTAGCTGGCTGATGGGTTACCTTAGGTAAAACCTAGTTGCTCCCATCGCCAGGGGAACAACCAGGTTATTACCCTTTTGATGATTCAGTTGCTGCTTATATGCAGCAATGATCTGACTTGTTAACGATGCGCCTCTTATGAGGACAGTCACGCTCCCACAATTAGCTGTGCTTATTATATCAAACTTTTTACATTTTGTCAATAGTATTATGGCGTAATTTACTGTTTATGCGAAATATTTTATACATAAGCGGAATAGGTGTTATAATAGGGGTAAGATGGGCTTAAATGTCAAGTTAATCAAGCGTATTTCGAACACTACTTCCGCGGACGTGATGCATAGTAGTGGTTATGCCCAAGTGGGCAACAGCGGTAATTTCGGCGCGGCAGACAGTACTTCTTTTGCCGAGAGGCGCAAAATTGAGCAAAATCGGAAGCTAGTACAGGGGTACAAGAACGCAAGGATTGCGGCCGATGTGAAAATGATGCCGAAGGCCCGGTCAATTGAAGAGCAGCGAGTTTCCCTGTTGGCCGAATACGGATCATCTTCGAGCTCGAATTCACACCAGGAATTCAATAACCGGATGGAAAGAGGTGGCCTGCGTAAATACGATACCCGGCAACAGTATCTAGGGTCAATTAACCGCACGGCGGCCGGCGGCGATACGCGGGCAACCCGGGCGGCCAGATTCGATGCGCCGGCGAGGCCGACACCAAAAACCGGTGGATTTATGCGTTAAAAATACCCCTCGTAACAGGGGTAATTTTTATTCGGCAGTTTTTAGCTCGCGCTCGTGGGCCTGGAGGGCCTCGATGATATCTTCGATATCGCCGTTCATAGCGGCGGCAATGTTGCTACGGTTATAGTGGATGCGATGATCGGTGATGCGGTCCTGCGGGAAGTTGTAGGTGCGGATTTTTTCGCTGCGGTCCCCTGTTCCGATGAGAGATTTGCGTGCATCGGAGGCGTTGGCGCGGTCTTCGGCAATCTTGCGCTCGAGGAGGCGGCTACGGAGAACCGTCATGGCCTTGATGCGGTTTTGCTGCTGGGAACGCTCATCCTGCATGGCAACCATAATACCGGTAGGAAGGTGGGTAATGCGGACGGCAGAGTCGGTAGTGTTGACACCCTGGCCGCCATGGCCGCCGGAGCGGTAAATATCGATACGGAGATCCTCGGGGTTAATCTCGAGATCATGCTCTTCTGCCTCTGGGAGGACAGCTACGGTAGCGGTACTGGTATGAATACGCCCCTGGCTCTCTGTTACAGGGATGCGTTGGACGCGGTGGACGCCACCCTCAAACTTCAATTTGCCATATGGCTGATCGCCAGATACGCGGAAAATGACCTCTTTGTAGCCACCGGCATCGTTGACAGATTCGGACTGAAGCTCAACCTTGAGGCCATGAGTCTCGGCATAGCGAGTATACATGCGATAGAGGTCGCCAGCGAAGAGGCTAGCCTCGTCGCCGCCGGCGCCGGCGCGGATTTCTAGGATGGCCGGTTTGTCGTCATTTGGGTCGCGCGGGATGAGCATTTCGGAGATTCTTGCCTCTGTTTCGGCGAGTTCGGCCTCGAGATCCGGCTTCATTTCGGCGAGATCTGGATCCTCGTCGGCCTCTTTGATGTCATTTTCGAGCTGGGCGCGCTTTTTGGCGAGCGCGATTAGCTCGTCAAGCTCCTGGAGACGGCGGTTTTTGGCAGCAAAATTCGGGTCAGCGTAAGCGTTTGGCTGACTGAGGAAATCCGTAATCTCTTGGCGCTCATTTTCGAGGGCAACAAAATCTAA
>CAMZEA010000008.1 GCA_947305655.1 uncultured Candidatus Saccharibacteria bacterium
CTTGTATGTTTTCATTAGTAACTCCACTTACTTTACTAATGCTTATTTTATCACGGTCGTGATTATTTGCGGCAAAGTTTTTATGGTTTTTTGTTGTAATTTTTGCCAAGAAAACCGCATTGCCTTGGCGCTATCTAGTCGTCGTATGTCTTAGTCGTAAAGTGATTAACGCCGGCGGCGTACCACATATACGAGGTATTGGTGCCAGAATTAGTTTGAGGAATAGCCTCGACGAAGACATTCTTTAACTTATTTGCATTGTAGAACATGAGATAAAGCGTCTCAGCACTTGAGAAATCTAGATGTCGGAAGTTAATCGTTTCTATTGCGGAGCTCGCGGCGAAGTAGTAGAAAGTTTCTACTTTTTTAGTATTAAAGTTATCGAGGTCCAGCACTTTAATACTACTCCCCCAGAACATACCCTCCATATCCCAGACATTTGAAGTGTCGAACGTACTTATATTAACGCTGGTTAGATTCTTCGTGCTACTAAACATGTCGCCCATGCGCTGGACTTTTGAAGTATTAAACGAGCTGAGATCAAGGCTGGTCACGCCTGCGCGATTAAACATATAACTCATATCAAGCACGTTAGAAGTATTCCAGCCGGTCATATTTACAGACTTCAATTCTGATGCATTTTCGAAGAGCTGATAGAACGATTCGACGTGCGAAACATCCCACCTCGAGAGATCAAGCGCTTCGACGCCAGCTGCATAGAATGTGCCATTCAATGTAACTGCACTTGAGGTATCCCAGTTGGTAATATCATAATTCTTCAGGTTCGGCGTCGAATAGAAGACATAGCCAAAGTCGCGAACTTTTGAAGTGTCCCAGTTGGCAAGCTCAAGCGATTGAAGTGTTTCATTTTTTGCAAAGAGGCCTTTCATGCCTATCACCGAGCTAGTATCAAAGGAGCTTAGGTCTAGCGATTGAAGATTCGCTAAGCCCGCAAAGGCGAAAGACATGTTCGTGACGTTAACTGTATTAAATTTCTCGCCCCAAGTAATTGTAGTTAGTGCGCTAGTGGCGTCCCAGTATGTCGTATTGAAGTCGATATTGCTAAACATACAAGACATATCGTTGATATTAAACATATCGAGATACTTAAAATCAATCGTCTTAAGATTTGGCATATAAGCAAACATACCATAATGATCCTGGCAAGAATTTACGCCACCTTGGCTCGCGGACGTAATATGGTCAATATTAGCGCCAGCGACCGGCAAGAAGTTACTACCCATCGAATCGTCTTTGTAACGCGAGTAGCCATATGGGCTAGCGATATAGACGTCATAAAGATTCGTAGCCGAGTCAAGAACGTAAGCTTCCTTAACGGCGCCGTCACGATTGACTGAGATATCCGTCCAGTCGCTTTCATTTCCTGGCATATCACTCCAGGCGACGAATTGAACGCTACCGATATTATTGCGAGTAAGATCGCCGATCAGATAATCGTCCCAGCGCGCATACTTGATAATAATCGTCTCGGATTCGTCTTCTCCGCTAAGACCGGCGCCACTTGTCGCAACCGCCTTCACGGTCACCTCATATTGCTCTTCGAGGCGGTCAATTAGGTAGGTATCGCTAAGATTTGACAACTCAACGCCATCAGCGAACCAACGCAATGTTGCGCCAGATTCGCCGGCCGTATAGGTCGTAATCGACGAGAGATCGAGGGCCTGGCCAGAATAGTAACTTCCGCCGAGCGTAATAGAAACAGTCGGCACCACTGGGTCAATTTTTGTCGCAGTCTTCTTGGCATCAGAAATATTGTTGCCGTCAGCATCAAGAGTGCGTGCAATGATTGGAATGTTGTTTTTCTTCAGTTCGATTGGTGCCGTATAGTCTTGCCACGTGGCGCCATTATCTAGCGAGTATTGGTTAGCGATGCCGTTGCCGCTCGCGAAATAATTGATCGTGACAGTCTTCGATGGCTTCCAGACGTTCTCATCCGAAATAGAAATCGTAATGTCGGTGTTCGTGTTGCCGGCAAAATGATAGTCGGACACCAGAGCGAAGCTGTTTGACGCTAGACCGGCAGCACGGACAGATACGGGAGCGATGACCGCAGAAGCAGCAATAGCCATTGCTGCAATTTTTGCAGCCTTTTTGTGGGACTTGACCAGGATGACGGCGGCAACGATTAGGCCGAGCGACGAGACGGCCGCGATAACAACAGCCTCTTCGATGTCGTCTTCTGTCGACGGAGCAATTCCGATGCTCTCCTCGCCACCATCAAAGCTAATCGTAAAAAGTGTATTGAGAGCAATCAGCGAGTCGGTAGTCGCGGTCGCATATTTTGCGGTCACGTCAAAGACGAAGCTTTCGCCGGCAGCAACTGTAAGGTTTTCGTAGCCGCTATAAGAATAGGTTATATGTGGGTTTTGGTTATCATCGATAATAGAGCTAATGCGATGATCATTTTTACCGGTATTTTTAATGGTTATTCTGTAGGCAACCTTGTCGCCGACATCATTGAAGGTAACATCTGTAATAATTTTTGAGTCATCGAATGAGGAAACTTTAGCGCTGACGCCATCAGTTTTGCTGGAAATTGACGCTGCTTGGACCTTAAATATCGCACCTTCCGCACTCGCATTCGCCGAGCCGACAAATACGCCAACCATAGCAGCGATAAGCAAGACTGCTGCAATTTTTTGCGAGCACGGACTGAACCAATGCCTTAACTTTTTCCCCATAAAAACTCCACTTGTTTACTAAGTTTTATTTTATCATGCTTATGCTGAATAGCTATGTGTATTTTATACAACATTCGCAATTTTGCGCGATTGACCAACACGGCTTTTAATTATATAATATTTTTCAGCGGCTTAGCCGTGAATCTTTCTATAAAGGTGGTGATTCCTATGAGAATACAGGCGAGGGGCGACCCCGGCTGTACACGCATCCAGTATGGAGATGTGAGGTTGCTGCTCGGCAGTAACGCTGATCCTCCCGAAAATGTTAAGCAACATATGGAAATTGTCGACGATCCTAAAATGGATGACAACGCTTTTACGCCGCTCATCGGCGGCGAGATCGCGGAATGGATTCTGAAGCAAGATTACATCGTCAACCTAAACGAGTACCTCGGCGGATCCGTCAATCGCGTCAAGAAAGCAATTGGGGCCGTCGGGAAGGCTATGGGCAAAGAACGCGACAAGTATTTGCTTAGCGAGCGCGACTATCAGGTCGAGCATCACAACGAATACTATTGCAAAATGGCGCTCCTTCGTCACAAGTCGAAACAGCTCGAAGCAATCCAGAAACACAAGACGGGCAAAGAAATCATTCCGATTCCCGCCTAGCTAAAACCCCGCCTAGTGCGGGGTTTCAAACTTTTATGGACTTATACATTTCGTCGTCAACGACGAACATCTCAAGGTTTTTTGGCTGCTCAAACTCTTCCGTAACGAAGAGTCTTTTTAGGCTTCGCATAAAAGCGTTGTGAGTAACGATTAGAATTTTATCGTCTTTGCCATAACGACTAAACATATCGTCGACGAACGAACGAGCCCGTTCGCTGACTTCTTCTTGCGTCTCGGCATTCGGCGGCGTATATAGTCCTTTTCTATACAGAGCATCTTCTTCTTTTGGTAGTTCACCAACGTGCTTACCCTGCCAGTCGCCAGGATAAACCTCGATCACGCGCTCGTCGGTCTTATAGTCAACGTCGCCAGCGATTGCTTTAATTGTCTGCTGCGCTCTTTTTAGCGGCGAGCAATAATAATAGTCGAAATGCACGTCCAAGTTTTTACCTAATTCCGTAGCGTCATCGAGGCCTTTCTGGGTTAGGACGGTGTCAATTCTGCCGGCAATAATGCCCTGAATATTCGTCTCTGTTTGGCCGTGTCGAATGAAAAATAGTTTTGGCATAATTTATATCTCAATTATTTTATCTCTAGATTTGGCGCCAGCAACAATGTCGATGCTGGTTTTTGGAACTTTAAATTCGTCCGAGATTAGCTCGAGCAGAGCCTTATTCGCTTCCCCATCATGTGCGCGAGCATGCAAAAAGGCAACGAAGCTACCGTCTGGTTGTTTTTCGAGACGCGCCAAGCCCTTGGTGCCGGGTTTGACGCGGACGGAAATGCGCATTATTTCTTCCCGCAAACTACGTTGTTTGCATGGAGCCAGCCGTCCATAGAGCCGCCATCGAGGTATTCGCCCTTGATTGGCATAACATAAATCGGCTCGCCGGCTTTGATGTGCTCAATGATTGGATCGGTAATGAGGTATTCTTGGTCGCCTGGGCCGAAATCGTTGTCGTGGCAATATTTTACGATGCGCTGGAGGAAAGCCGGAGACATAATATATTTGCTAATGTTGATGAGGTTGCTTGGAGCCTCTTCCTTCTTTGGCTTCTCGTAGATGCCAGAGAGTTTGCCGTCTTCGACTTTCAAAACACCATATTTTTCGACGTCATTTGGATCGATTTCGGTTGCAAGCATTGCAGAATCGGTAGGTTCCTTGATTAGGTCCATGAGACGTGCGAGATCAGAAGAGCCATCGGCGTTATAGACGAGGTCGTCACCCATGAGAACTACGGTCGGTTCATTAATGCCATATTCCTCGACGACCTGAGCGACCGGGCAAGCAGAACCGTAGCGGCTGTCAACATCCTTCTGGACAAAGAAATGAATCGTTAGACCCTCACGACTAGTGTCGGCGAGCTTGAGGCGGTCTTCTTTGCCGCGCGCAATGAGATAATTGTTGAGCTTAGCGTTTTCTTCATAGTAAGCCTTAATCTGAGAGAAAGGCTTCTCGTCGATCACGATATAAACATCTTCGATGCCGGCCTTAGCGCAGTCCTCGACGACATAATCGACGAGCGGACGGTTGCCGATTGGAAGCATGGCTTTTTCGATAACTTTAGTAATTGGCAGGCGACGCGTGCCCCAGCCTGCAACAGGAATAATAGCTTTCTTGATCTGCATAATACCTATAGTTTAGCTTTTTCGAAGCGTTTTGACAATCTCTACCGCTTTGAAGGCGGACCAGCTCAAGAGATAGCCGAGGGCCGCCGAGAGGAAGATGCCCATCATCGAATAGAAGTTGCGCGCAAAGAGACAAGTGAGGATTGCGGCGACTGGAAACGCTACTAGCGTAACGGCCAACGCAATGATATTTTCATTGCGGCTCAAATGCGCATCCTGATAGCGACGAATGAGGCTAATTTTTTGATCAAGCATCAACATCATAATGGCACAAACGACCACGATGCCAGTGCCAATATTAAGCGCAAAACTTAGGCCAGCAGCCGCACCGGCAGCGATGCCAGAAATAAGGTCGAGGCAGATAATTGCAGTGACCGACAGCTTCGAGACACGACCAAATTTGCGAGATTTCGCACGTTTTGGTATTAACAGACCGCGACGCAAAATGTCAAATAGAAAGCGCAGCAAACTAAATGCGACAAGCGCGCTAATGCCTGCAATTGCGACGATTGGCATGTCCACTAGTTCAAGAGTATCGATTAGCATAAAGATAAACACTGCAACAACGCCAAGCATGCAGGCGACGACTGGGCCAAATTTATAGATAAGATTCGCGAACGGGCTACCGAGGTCAATCAATTTCAAGCCGCAAGCAATCACGAAAACTGCTAGTACGCTCGCGACAATTGCAATTACGATTGGATTCATTTTTTGTCCTCAAGCATCGATGGCTGCCAGTTTTCGGCTGGTTCGACGCCGAGTAAATCCGCGACAGTCGCCGCAATATTTGCGAGACCGAACTCGCCCTTCTTAAACTGATGCTTTTTGCCATCTACGATGATGAACGGAACTTTATTGGTCGTGTGCGAAGTCTTCGGATTGCCCTTCGCGTCGATTAATTCCTCAGCGTTGCCATGGTCGGCAGTAATAATCGTAACGCCGCCCTTGGCGTTCACGGCATCAATAATGCGCTTCAAGCAGACATCGATTGCCTCCATCGCGATAATCGTAGGTTCGAGCTCGCCGAAGTGGCCAACCATGTCGCCGCCCGGATAATTAATGCGCAGGAAATCGTAATTATCGCTCTCGATTGCCGCGACGAGTTTGTCGGTAATCTCGGCCGACTTCATCCACGGACGAGTATTGAATGGCTCTGTATAGGACGGGACTTCTTCCTCGACTTCGCCATTTGGAATAGCGTGCGAATTGCCATTGAAATAATAAGTAATGTGGCCGAACTTGACGGTCTCGGAAATCGCATACTGGCGCAGGCCGGCATCGGCGAGATGGAAGCTCAATGGGCGCTTGAACGACGGTGTCGGAACGAGCGTATACTGCGGAACATGAAGGTCCTCATTATATTCTGTCATACCGACAAAGCGCACGTCCGGACGGCGCTTACGATCGAAGAATGGGAAATCATTATAAGTGAAAGCCTGGGTAATTTCGAGGGCGCGGTCAGCGCGGAAGTCAATATAGACCACAGCGTCGCCATCGTTAATCGTGCCGACTGGTTGGCCATTTTCGGCAATTACGAATGCCGGCATATATTGATCTTGAAGACCTGGCTGCTCTTTGCGATAAGTTTCGACAGCTTCAGTTGCGTTTGCGAACTGACGACCTTCGCCAAGCACATGCGTGCGCCAGCCCTGCTCAACCATGCCCCAGTCATTTTCGTAGCGATCACAAGTAATGACCATGCGGCCACCACCACTTGCGATACGATAGTCTGGATTACCTAAATCTTTGACGAATTTCTCAATGCGTTGTATGTAGCGCGGTTCGCTATTCGGCGCAACATCGCGGCCATCAATTAGGATATGCAGGCGCACGCGCTTGACATCTGCCTTGTGAGCTTCCTCGAGCATTTTCTCGAGATGCGCGATATTCGAATGGACGTTGCCGTCACTAAAAATACCCATGAAATGCAGTGTCGAGCTACGCGAATTAACGTGGTTAATTGTATCCTGCCAGACTGGTTCCGAAAAAGCCTTGCCGCCAATAATGGCATCTTCGACAGCGGCACTGCGCTGCAAAACAATTTCGCCAGTGCCGATGGCGTTGTGGCCGACTTCGCTGTTGCCCATATCGTCTTTTGGAATACCGACCCATTCGCCACTAGCATTAATGGCAATATTTGGACATTCATCGAGCAGGCGGTTAAAGGTTTCGAGATGGGCCTTCTTGACGGCGTTAAAACTAAAATTCTCGCGAATCCCGACGCCGTCGAGAACAACGAGAACAACTGGTCGTTTGCCCATCCTATTATCCATAAGCACATTATACACTAGCGTCGCTATCTTGTACATTGACTTTTACGGCGTTTTGTGGTATAATGATAAGATATGAAGTTAATTGGGCGGACAGATATAAAAACTGCAAAAACCACCTTAGAAAATGGTGGTATTTTGGCTGTTCCGACCGAAACTGTAATGGGACTCGCCGTTAGCATCAAAAGTGAAGATGCCATCAATAAGCTGCTCGATCTCAAAAAGCGCGCAATCGGAAGCGGTAAAGTATTAACTATCATGGTCGCAAGCGTCAATGACATTAGCAAATACGCTTTTCTCTCCGATGAGCAGCTCACTTTCGCGCGTCATTATTTCCCTGGCGAATTGACACTAATCCTCGAAAAGAGCCCGAGCTTTAGCCACCCATATTTTGACCATTTCGAGACAATCGGCATTCGCATCCCCGCTCATAACTATATGTTGAAGTTACTGAAGAAAACCGGGCCGTTGCTCGTCACGAGCGCAAACCCGCGCGGAGAAAAACCTTGCATGAGCGACGAAGAGGTGAAGGAGCGCTTACCGGAAATTAAAGTCTGCGTCAAAGGTCGCGCCGGCGGCAGCCTACCAAGCACAATCATCGACTGGAGCGGTTCAATGCCACGCCAAATCCGCGCCGGCGGGCTCTTAATCGTCCATTACTAAAAAGAATCGCCCCGTTAAGAGCGATTCTTTTTGTTTCACCAACTAATAGCTAAGTTCAATCTGCTCGGCATTGACCGTTTTTAGCGGTTCATAAACCGTACCAGCAAACCAGACTTCGCCGGCCTGCTTGTCGCGGACAAGGTACAGATACGGCTTGTCAAAAGTCATATCGATTTCCTCGACCGGAGCCTTGAAGCGATAGTCAAAAGGACCATAGGCGTTGCCTGCGCCACCCATAGCAGTGACTGCAGCAGCCTTGATGCCGTCGTTCGAGAAGTCGATGTCGGCTTTGTGCTTTGCGGCAGCGATAGAAGTCCCTTCCATAGTAGTGAGCTTGCTCAAATCTGCTTCGCTAGCATTGAAGACCTTCTTGACGCCGAGTTCTTTCAAGTTGTCGATGAGATCAAGGTCATAAGAGTACTTGAAGAATGGGATAGAACCCCTAATCTTAGTAACGACACCTTCTTTGAAGTTTTCCTTCTTAATGCCGTAAAGCTTGCCGATTGTTTCGGAAATTTTGCCCGCATCGATATTTTTGATGTAATCAGCTAGCTTTTGTGTCTTTGGCATAATGCCAACATATTGCAAAGTAGAGCCGTCGTAGGCCTTCAAGTCTTTAGCGAAGACCTTCACGTCGTCATCGACATACATTTGGAAGTCGGTCGAATCGTCAACCCGTCCATAGTTCTTTTTAATATCCGCGATATATTCGTCGAGATATTTCTCTGGATCGGCTGGGTAATCATCGTCAGGGGAATAGTCTGGCTTTTTCTGGAACTCGACATATTTTTCTCTAACAGTGTCGCGAATTTTCTTTTCGCCGAGCTCTTTGACGATATCGTAATTATTGATTGACGCGCCAATCGTTGCGACCGCAGCATCCTGCTTTCCGTCATTAAACTTTATCGATTCAAATTGATCGGTCGTCAAGATGCAGGTAACATAGTCACTGTAGTCCTCGTGAGCGTACGAAACGCTATAGTCCTTGTTTGCGATATTGACATTTTCTGGACCAACAGCGCATTGGATGCGGTTCGTCCATTCCATATCGATGGCGAGCGCATTAACGAGAGCGAAGTCTAGGCCGGCAACGTCGTCATCGGTTAAAATGCCGGAAATGATGCCGAGCGTATTATCGTTGACCCATTTATTAATATTCTTTGCGCTAGTCAAATCGTCATAGATAACGCTTGCGGCGTAGTTAGTCTGGAGGCCGCCGATGTAGCTATCGAGTATTTGACCTTTGTGGCTGCTCTGGACGAACAATGCGTTTGAGAGCGAGCGATTCTTACTGTTCAAATACGCCTTGCTCTTATACTGGCCGAGAATGCTATCGATTTCCTTCTTGGTTGCGCCGTTTGCGCCATCAGAAAGCATTCGGAGCGCATATTTGATTGAAAGCGGGCTATAGATTTTATTCTCTTCTTTATTGTTGAGCTTCAAAAGAGATAAATCGAAGTCACTCAAAGAGTTATCCTTCATACTGAGCTTATCCAATTCAACAGCAGGCTTATCTTCCTCCCTTGAATCATTCTTCTGGCCACCTGTGCCAAAGAGCTGGTCCTTGAGTAAGAAGAATGCAACGATGCCGCCCGCAATAATAATCAATGCGATGACGATTGCAATAAGCGGGGCTTTGCTCTTCTTTGGTTTTGGTTCATTAAAAGCGGCAGTTGGCTCTGGGCTAACGCTTTCCGGAACACTTTCTGGTGTTGGTGTTTCTGAAACGTCGCTTGGAGCGAACTCTTGTTTGATTTCGTCCGGAGCCACCGGACTATTTTCGTTATTATCCATAAGCATATTATAAAACAAGGCTTAAAAAGAATCACCTTTTTAAAGTGATTCTTTTAAAGCTGCTACGCGCCCACCCTGGGGCACAAAGCATGTTTGTTTTAATCCGCTGTTTATTTTTGTTTCTAGTCTCCACACTGTCCACGTTTCAGTGGAACCCCGCAGAGCGTACCAGCTTGCAACTATATTAGCATAAGCAGTACGGTTCGTCAAGTATTAGTCTTCAAAATCTTCGTCAGAATAGTCGGTCTGTGGGTCGAGCTGCTGAATAGAATTGCGGTCGCCAAGCTGATATTTCTGGTGATGGGCGCGACGCTTCTGCTCTTTCGCCTCGAGCGTAATGACTGGGATATCCGATTCCTCTTCTTCGGCAACTAGCGCTTCGTCGACTTTACTAGCCTCGATTACTTTCCAAAGCTCGCGTAGAACTTCCGTGAGACCCTGGTGGGCGGAGCTAGACATCGCAAAAATCTTCGCGTCTGGGTTCTGCTCGAGAATCGCGGCCATCTGCATCTTAATAATTTCTTCGTCGAGGCCTTCGCACTTAGTCAATGCAACAATCTCTGGGCGGGCAGCTAGCTCGGATGAGTATTTCTCGAGCTCGCCGCGGATGTCTTTGTAGGCTTTACCGGCGTCCTCAGAATAAACATCGACGAGGTGGAGCAAAACTTTCGTGCGCTCGACGTGGCGGAGGAAACGGTCACCGAGACCTTTACCTTCGGACGCGCCTTCGATAAGGCCAGGAATATCTGCGATAAGAATACTATGATCATCGACCTTTGCGACGCCAAGATTTGGCGTGATGGTCGTGAATGGATAATCAGCGATTTCTGGCGTAGCATTGCTGACCACCGAAAGAAAAGTCGACTTACCTGCGTTCGGGAAACCGACGAGACCAACATCGGCGAGAAGCCTCAACTCGAGTTCAGCGTCAAAGGATTCGCCCGGATTACCGAGCTCAGCGATTTTTGGCGTCTGGCGCGTAGAGCTGCGAAAATGCCAGTTACCATAGCCGCCGTCGCCGCCATGAGCAACGATTTGACGATCGCCATCAAAAGTAAGGTCAGCAACGATCTCGCCGTCGCGCTTCACGACAGTGCCGACCGGAACCTCGACCTCGAGATCTTTGCCGGATTTGCCGCTAGATTTCTGGCCGGACCCAGCTTTGCCGTCTTCGGCAATAAGTTTTGGCTGAAAGCGGAAGTCGATCAAGGTATCGCAATCTTTGCTGGCAACAAAAACCACGTCGCCACCTTTGCCGCCATCACCACCATCTGGACCACCCTTCGGGATGTAGATTTCGTGACGGAAAGAAATTGCGCCGTTGCCGCCTTTGCCGGCCTTGATATATACTTTCGCGGTATCAACAAACATAGCTATATTTTAACATATTTTTGCCGCTACCGCTAGCGTAAGTGCTAACGGCGAGCGTGAATATAGTTGAATGTTACTGCGCGGCCCCAATCAATTGTAGATTGGTAGACAACGTTAAGTTTACCGTTCGGACCGGCGAAGTTCATTTCTTGAATCGTAATATTCTGGCCTTGGTTTACGCCGACTACGACACCGACGTGGCCATAACCACTAGTCGAAGTCTGGACAACGGCGCCATAAGCCGGGGTTTTGTTTACGACGAAACCGCGAGCAGCCATCGTGCTAGCCCAGCTACGAGCATTGCCGATCGAGCCGGTTGGGAGCCAGTATTGGCTTGGCATATTCGCACGGCGCCAATACCATGCAAACCAAGTACAGTTACCGAAGGCGCCTGGGTTATTCCAGCCCTTCGTTGCATAATACATATTACGCCAGTAGGCATAGTTCTGGACCTGGAAAATACCATGGCGAGCACCGTAGTCGGAAACGCCAGTATAGCGATTGCCACCCGGATTATAGGCCGGAATGATTGGTTTTGGAGCAACATAATCCGGAGACTCTTTTTCCGGAAGCTTGCCGCCCGGAAGCAACAAAACCATACCGCCCTTGATTTCGACGTTCTCAAGGTCGTTTAGAAGAATCATTTCGTCGTAGTTACACTGGTACTTCTCGGCGATGCCGTGATAATTATCGCCGTCCTTAACGGTATATACGATGCCCGACTTCGTCGGGAGATAGAGCTTCTGGCCAGCAGAAAGTGAAGCGTTCTCCTTGAGATTATTGCTGTGGCGCACTTGCTTTTCCGTCACGCCGGTAATCTTGTTTTTTGCAAGAATATCCGCGATGGATTCGCCGCTATTTTCGACCGTATAAACCACAACGCCGCGCTTAATGTCGATGTCGATAACGAAAGGTTTATCGATAACGGTACCGCTCGTATCGGTGCGGCCGGTACTTTCATAAATTGCATTCACGGTCACATAGTTTTCCACGATGGTAGCCATAGACGGCAACGAGACGTCGTTTGCAATATTTGCCACCATGTAAGCTTCATCGAGTTGTGGGGCAGAGACCGAGAAGCTCTCGTCGCTAAGGACAGAGGCAATCGGTGCCTTTGAGCTCGCCTGGTCATGGCGCGAGCCGAACAGCATAACGACAAAAATCAAGGCAAAAACGCCAACATAAGGAATAACTTGCTTAAATATGAGTTCGAATCTTTTCATAGTCTTTTATAAGCGCCCACCGGCTTATCCCCCACCTATAATTATAGCATAATCGGGGTTTTAGAGCACCTTGCAGAGCTCTTTGCAGTAGTTACGAATATTGGCATTATGGCCCGCTTCGGTCGTAGCATAATACATTTTGCCATCGTCGCCAGTCAAGAAGTAAAGATCATTCGTATCGGTCGGGTCTGCGACGGCTTTCATTGCGGCGAGGCTCGGCGTCGAGATCGGAGTTGGCGGCAATCCAGCGCAGCGGCGCGAGTTCCATGGGCAGTCAATCGTATTGAGATAAGACATATCATTCTTGTTGCGATCTGGATTAATTTGGTCAGCGCGGTAAGCGATAATTGCATCAGAGCCAAGCACAATGCCGCGCTGCAAACGCGTCAAGAAAACCTGCGCAACGTGGCGGCGCGATTCATAATCGCCAGTCGATTCACGTTGAACAATCGAAGCGAGCGTAATGCCCTGATGAAGCGTATAACCTTCGGCCTGATACTTTGCGGCGAGGCCTTCTTTCTGAACAGCATTCCACATTTCATCAAAGACTTTCGTCAAAACTTCTTCGGCCGTTGCAGTCTGGTAGAACTCGTAAGTATCGCCCCAAATGTAGCCTTCGAGGGATGCGTCGTCAGGCTTGCTCTCGAGCAATTTGTGATTATATTTCTTTACGAACGCCGCCTCGACATCGGCTTCGGAATAGCCGACGGCAACAAGTTTTTTCTCCGACGCAGTAATAGTTTCGCCCGGTAAGAACGTGATGCGGAAGACCTTTGCTGCGACGCCCTCATATAGCGACTGGACAATAGTCTTGACATCCATGTCTTTCGCAAATTGATAGGTGCCCGGCATCATGGCTTTATTGCCGGCAAACATTGAGTGATAAATCTTAAAAGCGAATGCGGATTTAATGAGACCTTGTTTCTCGAGGTTGGTCGCAATCTTTGATGCGCCCTCGCCTTCCGCGACGACGAACTCCTCGGTCGGGCACATGCCGTCGCATTTTTCGACCGGCATGAGACTAACCTGATACCAAATCACGGCCGACGCGCCAGCAATAATGATTAGCAGTAAAACAATTGCGCCACTAAATAATATCTTACGCTTCAGATTTTTGGCCATTTTTTAACTCCTCTTCAATTTTCATTAGGTCTGGACGCTCAAGAAAGTCCTGCAGAATAATCGTCGCAGCTTCAGCATCGACGGCGCCCGCCTTGCGGTCAGCACGATTCGGTCTCAAAAGCTCTTCGGCTGCAATCGAAGTATATGATTCGTCCTGGAAATAGACGGTCGGGATAAAGCCCATATTCTCGGCAAAATATGATTTCAAGTTGTCAATAAATTCGCGCACGGAAGCGGTCTGGCGAGTTTCTTCGCCGCTGTTATTGCGCGGCGAGCCCGAGACGATACAGTCGGCGCGTTCAAGGCGATAATTCTTCGCAATATTTGCAAGCTCATTGCCATCAACCGGCACCATACCGCGCGGCACGGCAATACGAACCGCCGTGTCGGCAAAAGCTAGCCCAACCCTTTTTGTTCCTACATCAAGCGCTAAAATTCGCATTATTGCTCAACCGTGACTTTGATCTGAACTTTGTTCGGATCGCTTGGCACGCTCGTGACCCAGAAGAAATTCGGGTTCACTGAAACGCTAGAGACGCCATTAATTGACTGCAATAGGTGCTTGACTTCACCGACCTTCTTGCCCAAGGATTTGTCAGCAACCATTTGCTCGGTAACTTTCGGACCAGTCACGACGGAAGTCTTGAGACGCGCCGTGCTTTCGTCGGTCGTATTCTGGAATTTTTCGAAGAATGCAGTGTTTTCGCCAGCGTCATAGACAGTCTGCGTCTTGTCGCCGCCGGCGTTTTCTTTGAGCTTAGCGGAGATGAAAGCCTTAACCGCTTCCTTCTTTACGGCAAACATCTTGAAAGTAACTTCGCGGACAACTTTTGGCTTGACATTTTCGCCAACTTCCTCGTCGACGTTTGGCGTGACAGTATCTTTTGGCTCGCTCTGCTCCATGTTGCCGAGGAGAATATACTCTTCGCCGAATTCGCTCTTCAATTCGTTCTGCGCTTCCTTTGCGCTAGTTGCGGTGAGGCCGCTAGTTGCGGCTTTGACGTCTTCTTCGGAGACGATTTTAACGATCTTGCTAGAACCGCCGGTCATAGCCGTGCTGGAAACGGAATACTTTTTGGACGTATTGATGCCGAGAGAAATTCCGGAAGTCGTAGCGGCAATATTGTAGCTATCGCCTACTTCCTTAGCAACTACTTTAATCGGGCTAGAATAGATAGTTTTCTTGAGACAATTTTTCGGAGCAAAGTAAGTACCGCCGCACTGTTTCAAATACTCATTATCCGCCTTTGCATTTACCGAACCGCCGTCAACGACAACGAATTCTTTATCGCCAATCTTGACCGTCGTATTTGCCGGTATGGTGAATACCAAATCAGCCTCAGAGGTAATGACGTCATTTTCTGGTCGGCTCACAGTAATCGTGCCGCTAGCTTTTTCACCCTTGTCGAGCTCGCCGGTGGCGTCGAATTCAGCCTCCGCTTTCTTTGTGACGGATTTTTCTTCGAGGAAAAACACGCCATTCTTATTGTCGGCTTTATCTTCATGGTCGACGAAGCTGACCTTTTCGGCAAAATTCGATTTCGAAGTGTGGACCGTAACGACAATTTCGGCAGCAGGCGCAATCGCGGTCGCCCACACAGTAAAGCCGATGAGCAAAATCAGGACTGCCATGCCGGCAATAATAAACTTGCGGTATTTCGCGAAGTTAGGAATCTTGGCGCCCTTCATCTTCGCGACAGTCTTGGCGGACTTCGAATCACTATCTTTCTCTGCAGGCTCAGGATCGCCCTCAATCACCTCTTCTTTTGGCGCTTTTTTAGCAAGGACCGAAGTAGGTTTTTTCTCGGCAGCTGCAGCCTTGACTGGAACTTTTTCGCCTTCAGCCTCAGCCTCAGCCTCGGCCTTTTCTTCTTCGGCCGGCTTTTTCTCTTCTTCTATGACGTCATCATTTTTCTCGGCATTCTCTTCATCGTCGTCGAGGCTCGGAATTTGCGGTTTGCTCTGGAGGCTCTTTGCGACCGGCATCTTCACAGTGGAAGCGAGGCGCTGAAGCGATTCGTCGGTAGTGATAAGAACAACAGTTTTTTCTTGTTGACGAGCGGTTTTTGCAATAAGCTTGAAATTCACTGCACTACGTAGCACGCCAGCTTTTTTCGGAGGCACGAGAGCGATAATCTTGTGCTTCGCAGCCTTCACGTTGGACAAAATATCGGTGATGTCCTGCTCAGGCTCAATATAAATGACGTCTTTATTCATAAGAAATATTATATCAGAGAATTGCGCTTGTGGTAAAATTGACTTAATGGGCATCTTCAGAAAAAAAGAAACAGCTCCTCTAGTAAATCCTAGCGCGCCAGTGGCTGCGCAGAATTTGAGTGAGCTCGTAATCCGCTCGATTCGTGAAGGTGTTTTAATCATCGATGCGAACGGCAACATTGCCCTCGCAAACCCAATGGCAAGTGTAATGCTCGGTCGCAGCATTGATGAATTAGTTGGTCTACATTTTAATTCGAATATTATTCTTCAGGACGAAGCCGGTACGCGCATCGATGAGAACTCGAACCCGATTATGAATGCGATTCGAACCGGCGAAAACACTGAGCGCCGCGACTTAACGCTCGTCACAATCGGGAGCAACAAGACTACTCCGATTTCCCTGATTGTCACGCCAACCAACGGCCCAAATTCGAGCGTCGTCGTAACCTTCCGCGACATCGCACAGGAGCTCAGCGAGGAGCGCGAGCGCATGGACTTTATTTCGACCGCAAGCCACGAAATGCGCACACCGGTCGCAAGCATCGAAGGCTATCTGGGTCTCGCAATGAATCCAGCAACAGCCACGATTGACGCACGCGCGATGCAGTACCTCGCCAAGGCACATGAATCCAGTCAGCACCTTGGACGATTGTTCCAAGATTTGCTAGATACCACGAAAATGGATGATGGCCAAATTAAGGCCCGCATGGAACCAGTCGAACTCGTCAGTACCGTAAGGCAATATGCTGAAACGCAGATTCCGAATGTCCAGGCCAAGGGTTTGACTTACCAGTTTGGGACAGACGGCATCGAGCAGGGCGGCCTCAGCATCCAGCAGCTTATTTACGCAAATATTGACCGCGATTTCTTGCAAGAGATACTAAATAATTTGATTGAAAACGCTATTAAGTATACGAAGGCTGGTGGCGTTTCGGTAAACGTAAAGGCCGACGAACATAATGTGCACATTATTGTGGCAGACACCGGCATCGGCATTCCGCGCGACGAAATAGAGCATATTTTTCAGAAGTTCTACCGCGTAGACAATAGTGACACGCGCGAAATCGGCGGTACCGGCCTCGGCCTCGCCCTCGTCAAACAGCGCGTGGAACTAATGAATGGCAAAATCTGGGCCGAAAGCGAACAAGGCAAAGGTTCGAGATTTATCGTGATGCTGCCAAGACTCAGCAAGGAGACCTACGATCAACAGCGCTTCCTGTTTGAAAACCAACAAAAGATGCAGGTTAACTCCGAATTACACGAGCAAGCAGTCCAGGCATTTGCAAGTGGCTCCGCGCCAACGATGACACCTACGGTGCCACAACAAATACCGACCGCGCCAGTCGCACCTGCGCCCGCTCCGACGCCTGCGCCGGCTCCAGCTCCGCAGCCGCAAGCACCGGTCGCTCAACCGCAAATTCCAGTCGCTCCTCAAGCCTAGTTTTTATAGATTTTTTAGCATAAGTGTTATAAAATATTATTAGCTATGGCCAAGATTATGTTAGTCGAGGACGACAAGTCCTTGCGAGAAATATACAGCATTAGGCTGGTCGCTGAGGGTTACAATATTGTATCCGCCGGCGATGGTGAGGAGGCTCTCGCACTCGCCGTTCAAGAAAAACCAGATCTCATCATCTCTGATGTGATGATGCCAAAGATTTCCGGCTTCGATATGCTCGACATGCTCCGCTCGACGCCAGAAACTAGCCAAGTAAAAGTAATTATGATGACCGCTCTTTCGAGCGAAGATCAGCGCATGCGTGGCGAAAACCTCGGCGCAGATCGTTATCTCGTTAAGTCGCAGGTCGGCATTGAAGATGTAATCAACGCCGTTCATGAAGTGCTCGGCGATGGGCCAACGGCAAATGCCGCGGCAAATCTCGACATTGCCGCTTCCGTAACGGCTCCTGTTTCCCCAAATATTGCTGGGAGTGCCGTCGCGGCTCCAGCACCTGCACCTGCACCAGCTCCGGCCCCTGCTCCTGCACCAGCACCAGCACCAGCTCCGGCTCCAGCTCCGGCTCCAGCACCTGCACCTGCACCTGCACCAGCTCCGGCCCCTGCTCCTGCACCAGCTCCAGCACCAGCTCCGGCACCTACTGAACCGATCATCCCCCAAAATCCAGCACCTGCACCGGCTCCTGCGCCAATGCCGGCACCTGCACCTGCTCCGGCTCCAGCACCAGCTCCTGCGCCTGCTACCGAGGGCGGTGAGCGCGTAATCCAGCCAATCAACAATCCAAACAGCACAGAAAATGCCGAAGAAATGGCCCGCAAAATGGACGAACTATTAAACAGTCCGGCTGCCGCTCCGGCACCAGCACCGATGCCGCCGATGCCAGAAGCTCCAATTGCACCAGATGCTCAGGCTTAATAAATACATTGCAACAAATTTCGGCGTTTCGCGTCGCGAAGCGGATGAGTTAATTGCCGCCGGCAAGGTCTTGGTCAATAAAAAGCCGGCAATTATCGGCACTCGCGTCGAAGACGGCGACGAGGTAATTGTTGGTGGCAAAAAAATAGAGCAAGAGAAATTGATATATCTCGCGCTCAACAAACCCGTGAACTACGTATGTAGCCGTAAACGCCAAGGTGACACGCCAACGATGTACGAGTTGTTGCCGAAAGAATATCAGTCGCTAAAAAGCGTTGGCCGTCTCGATAAAAATTCTTCCGGCCTAATTTTACTCACGAACGACGGCGATTTCGCCTATCAAATGACGCATCCGAAATTTATTAAAACGAAGATTTACGAAGTTTTGCTTGATCGCCCACTAGAACCATTTCATCAACAAATGGTCGGGGATTTTGGCATCGATTTACCTGACGGCAGAAGCAAGCTGGGGCTCGAACGGCTCGATGACGGGCGCGCTTTTTGGCGCGTGACGATGAGCGAAGGCCGCAATCGCCAGATTCGCCGCACGTTCGAGGCGGTTGGTTATAAAGTAAAGAAGTTGCACCGCACAGATTTTGGCCCATACCATTTGGACGGGCTGGAATCTGGCAAATTCGTCGAAATCAAAAAGGTTAATTCTTAAGCAGCTTCGATAGCTTAGCGCGGAAGCTGCTATTCTCTGGCACACCAATCAGCGTATCCATGCCGACACGAAGTAAGCCCATGGCAGTAATGAAGGTATGGTCAAGTTCGCGGTCGGTGGCATTTTCGATGCCTTCAATAGTGTCTGCGTCAATGAGATTTACGACTGGACGACGCGCGAATGGGAGGTTCTTATACCAGTCGCCGGTTGCGAGAACGTCCTGAATTTCAGCAAGGCCGGCACCACCGCCACAGAGTAATATCTGCCCTGGCAATGTTTCGATTTGGTCAAATTCTTCGATTGCGAGCTCGACGCCCGATTGCCAGACTTCGAGGTTTCGCTTGATAGCAGCCTGATATTTTTTGTGGAGCTCAGGCTTCATATTTGGTGACTCGCTGAGGAGCTTCAACTTCTCTGCGTCCTCGAAACTAAGACCAAGGCGCTGCGCGATTTGGCGCGTAAAGCTGCGGCCGCCGAGCGAGAACATCTTTGTACCCTCGACACCGCCATCATCAACAATAGCAACGTCAGTCGTGCCGCCGCCAATATCCATCACGATGCCAGAAAAATTCGACTCGACATCATCGCCGAGGCAGGCGCGGCAGACCGCAAACGGCTCGACGGCGACCGTAACGAGATCCAGTTCAAGCTCGTCGCATACGCGCTCAATTGCGGAAATATGAACAAGTGGCGCAAAGGCGGTATAAATCTGGACCACCACTTCTTTGCCCTTGAAGCCAATCGGGTTCGAAACCTTATAGCCATCAATGCGAAGCGAAACAAGCGCAGAGTTAATGAGGCGAACCTCGACGTCCTTATTGTTCGTCTCGAGTGCCACTTCGCGGCGAGCGCGCTCACCGGCCCTTTGTTGCACTTGACGGATAATCTTTTCCATCTCAGCATCGGTAATTGGCTTGCTCGCGTCGGCGCGGCGATATTTAATCGAGGCGGTGTTGCCCTTGATGAGCTCACCGGCGATACCGACGACAACTTCATTTGCACGCACGCCGGCCATATCCTCAGCCTTTGCGAGGGCGGCTTCACAAGTCTGCGCTACGCCTTCGATATCTGCAATAGCGCCAGCATACATGTTGGTCGGAAGCTCGTGGGCCTTGCCAACACCAACAATTTTGATCGAATTCTTACCCTTCTTTGCAATGAGAGCTTTGACATATTCGGTGCCAATATCTAACGCTAAAAGATAGTTTGCGGATTCCTTCGATTTTTTTTGATTCTCAGAAATAAGGTCTTTTCCACGAGATAAAATGCTCATGCTACTATTATAGCACTATAAGCTAGCAAGGCTAGAGCTCGACTCGCTGTTCATGATTGCATTAATTTTTGCGTAAATCGAATAGTAGGATTTATAAATTGCCAAGTGGTCATTATAGGTCTCGATGGCATCATTCGTGTAGTAATACTTCGCGAGAGTTGGATAGTAATAATAACTATCAATTAGAGCCAAAACGTACTCTTTCTCGACATCCAGGGCCTTCGACATATTTGAGAGTAGCAACGAAAGCGCGACTTCCGTGACCTGGTTTTTATAGTGAGCCTCAGCGAGTTCGTAATTAAACGAAAAGTATTCCTTGTAATGCTTCGAAAGAATATCTGCGGCAAACTTCGCCTTGTCGCTCATGTCGTCGCGAGAAGTGAAAGAGGTTTTATATTTATAGCCACTAAGCGCGATGATATACTCGCTACCAATACGGGCGTAAGCCTCCGTACAATAGTGCTCCTTTGGATAAATCGAAAGGCTCTGCTTAAGACTTGGGATTTCTTTCACGATAGTATGGGCACTGACACAGGCGACAAGTTTTTCTTTTTCACTGAGGCGGTCATAAACCGCGTGGAGCATTTCATGGAGCGCCGTCGTGTTGCGTTCGGCAACGAAATTATAGACAACGTCCTTCTCACGGAGCTCCGAGGCGCCAGTATCGTAGAGAGCGATATGCTCCTTCTCGTCCTCGTCTTCGTCTTTCCAGTAACAACCTAACGTGTAGGTTCCTTGACCATCGCTGCCACAACCCATATTAAAGGTTGCATTTTTCTGAAGTTGCGGATGAGTTGCATAGAAAATCGATTTGCCCTTACGCGTGAGGCGGAGGTTATCCGTGATTTCTATCATGGCCTCGGTCGGAGTATAGTCGCTTGCTTTCATCTCGTCGGCGACCATCTGCCAGTCCGTGCAAGCACCAACAAGCGAGCCGAGAACGGCCAACGTAACTGAGAAACAGGCTAGAATAGTAGCCCAAACTTTTGCCTTAGTACTAAGACTAGGTATTAAAAATCTCTTTTTCATAACTCCCACTTCTGAGATGAAAAGCACTCCACTGCTTTTCTTTGACCTCTTAAACGATAGTTTTTGGCTATGTTTGTGTAATATCTATATTATATCACACTTTTGTCAAAAAGTAAAGTGTTTTAGGCTATTTTGTGGAAATTGTCAAAAGAGGTATTTTAGGCTTCTTCGATCTCTTCTGGAAGCTCTTCTTGAGATTGTGCCTTTTCGTCGGATTTCATCGTCTTAACAATCTCTTTGCCGTCTTCGATGGTGTCCTTGAGGGTCTTTGCATTGAGGCAAGAAATAACCTCAATGAAGCCGGCAACAGAGGTAATAATACCCATTATGAGGTAACTACCAACACCAAAGCCGCCTTCGACGCCGATATTGTCGGAATTGATAAGGAAGAAAATACCCCAAACGAGTTCAAAAAGCGTAAGAACAGCCATGAATTTCCAGCGGAAATCCTTGTTTTCGCGCCCCTTGAAGGCGCGGATTGCCCCCATAACACCGTTGAAAGTTGTGAAACCGCCGGACATGAGATTCAAGATGCGGTTCGTGAGGCTTTCGTTCATGAGAAGGAAGACACCAAGAGCGGCAATTATAAGATAAAGAACTGTCTCGAGCATTAGGAGGAAGAAATCTCTGCGCCAACCGCCACGGTCGTCGTCCTTGATTGGGCGGTCAATTACGCACTTCGAATAGCCGAGGCGGAAGAAGCCCCAGAACGAGAACACTGCGCCGGCGAGAAGAATCATGAGCGGCAATGACTTCGTGTCGTTACCGTTGCCTTGAATGGCCGCGAAGGTCATCATGAGACCCGGAATGAGCATCATGAGAGACGCTGCAAGTTTGTTTTTTAAGAAGATGTTGTAGGCCTTGAGGCCGCGCTTGACGAGCTTATTCATACTTTTATCCTAGCACATTTAGAGTTCGTAAATAAATCCCGCTTCCGGGTATTTGTGGCCATCGAGGTCAAATTCTTTTTCGCGGTCCGCGAGCTTACCGCCCATCGCTTCATAGAAGGCGCGAGATGGATAATTGTCTCTGAGGCACCAGAGAATCATGCGCTGTTTGCCCTGTTTTCTAAACTCGTCTTTTACGTAGTTCATCAGGGCTTTGCCGATACCCTGGCGTTTGCAGTCTGGCTTGACATAGAGCGCCAAAAGCTCGCAATCGACACCAAAATCCGGCGAAAACGAATTATTGTCGATATAGCGAGAAAAGCCAACGATTTCGCTATCATTTTCAGCGACGATATAGGCCATCGTCTTGATGTTGTTAGTGTGGCGAGCGATGCGTTCGGCGCGGCTTGCCTTCATTTTTTCGAGGTCTTCGTCGCTAATCATGCCGCGATAGGCCGCGAGCCACCCTCCAATCTGAATATCCGTGATGGCTGGAATGTCTTCAATTCGTGCCCGACGGATTATCATATTTACTCCAAGATTGCCTTAATGCGGCGGATGCCAGCAGCGGAGGCCTCTTCCTTCTTGATGACGAAGTGGCCAAGAACGCCAGTATGCTCGACGTGAGGGCCGCCACAGACTTCGCGGGAAGTTGGCTTGTCCCAGTCGCCAATCGTATAAACCGTGAGTTTCTCTGGATATTTATCCCAGAAGCTACCGTGCGCTTTCAAAGTATCGCGCGCGTAGGCCTTATCATATTCATCGTGAACGACTGGCAAATCAGCCTTAATCCACTCGTTGACCTGGTCTTCAAGCTTCTGAAGTTCGTCTTTTTCTAGCTTGTGGTCGCAGTTAAAGTCAAGGCGCATACGCTCGGCGGTAATATTGCTGCCCTTCTGGCAGATATCTGCGGAAATGAGCTGCTGCAAAGCAGCGAGCAAAAGATGGGTTGCGGTGTGATACTTGGTGGACATTTCGCCATGATCTTCGAGACCGCCCTTGAACATGCCCTTCGATGCAGTCTTGCTGCGTTCGCGCTGTTCGGC
>CAMZEA010000009.1 GCA_947305655.1 uncultured Candidatus Saccharibacteria bacterium
ACCACCAGTTTTCCTTGTCGTTATAGAAGAAGATGCGTTCGCCTTCGCGGACACCGCGCTTGTCGCCGTTTTCGGCAGTGTTGATTTCGACGATTTTTGCGTCGATGCCAGCTTCCTTGAAGACCTGCTGCCAGATATGTGCGGCCTCGTCATCGCGTGGAATGCCGTATTTTTCATTACCGATGAAACAGGTCACATAGAGCTTGGATGGGTCGACGCCGACTTCCTGGGTTAGGAAGGTAAAGAAGTTGCGAATCTGCTCTTCCTTAAAATAATCGCCGAGCGACCAGTTGCCGAGCATTTCGAAAACCGTCGTGTGGCGCGGGTCGCCAACGTCCTCAATATCTTGCAAGCGAAGGCATGGCTGAGAGTCGGTCAAGCGAGTGCCGTCTTTGTGTGGTTTACCTAAGAGATATGGGAGAAGCGGTTGCATACCAGAGCCGGTAAATAATGTCGTTGGATCGTTTTCGAGCACGATTGGAGCTGGAGCAATTTGGACATGGCCTTTGCTCTTCATAAATTCTAGATATTTTTGACGGATTTCGCTTGCATTCATAAGGATATATTTTACCATATTTAGATTATTTTCGAAATCATTGTATAATATTTTCATGATAATTTTCTCCGATTTTGACGGGACGTTTTTCTTTCGCCACGACGAAGAAAAAACGCGACGGAACATTGAGGCGCTTAAAAGATGGAAGGCGAGGGGCAATCAGTTTTGCATAATAACTGGGCGCGGCTACGCTTCCGTGCTGAGACAAATGCCAGAAATTGCGAACCTTTGCGACTACTATATCCTCAATAACGGGTCCGTAGTTCTCGACGGAAACGGTAGCCTGTTAACTAGCTTCCCTTTTGAACCCGAAATTATCCCAAAGCTCGAGCAGTATGCGGACACTCTCGCAGAAAAACCAGTGCTTTTTTACTTTACGCCAAATTATGAAGGGTTCGAACCGACTAGAGACAATACCACAATGGTGCGTTTTTGGTTTAAAGACGCGAGTTTGTGCGCGAGCGTCGCAAAACGGATTACCGAGCTATTCGGCACCCCTGCGTTCGTGCAGCCCAACGCAGCGTCAGACCGCAAAGAGCTCGCCGGCAGGACTGGTTTCGTCGAAATTATTTCTAGCAATTCTGACAAAAGCGCCGCCATCCATTCCCTAGAGGAGCTGGGCCGCATCAGCCGATCGGACATTATTACCGTTGGCGACGGCCTAAATGACCGCTTAATGGTGGCTGACTACGACGGATTTGCAATCGAGGGCTCCGAGCTTTCGGCTGCAGTTCCCGAACTCAAGACAGTCTCTTCTATCGTCGCTATCGTCGACGAGACAAATCTGTAGTTTTATTGTATAATATATAAAATGAAAGTCTTCTTAGGCATGTCTGGTGGCGTTGATTCGGCCGTTTCGGCCTATCTTTTGCAGCAGCAAGGATACGAAGTTATCGGCGTCTACATGAAGAACTGGTCTAAGAATCTTCCTGGTATGAAGTGTCCGTGGGCGGAAGATCTCGCTGATGCCAAACGCGTCGCAGTGAAGCTCGGCATCGATTTTCGCGTCTTCGATTTCGAGAAAGACTACAAACAAAAAGTCGTCGACTATATGCTCGAAGAATACCAAAAAGGCAACACGCCAAATCCCGACATTATGTGTAACCAGGAGATTAAGTTCAAGCTCTTCGCCGAGACTGCCTTCGAGCAAGGCGCAGACCGAATTGCAACTGGTCACTATGCGCAGGCCGAGGGTCGCAAACTTTTGAAGGCCGTAGACGAGAATAAGGATCAGACTTATTTCCTTTACCGCATCACCGAAGACGCTATCGAAAAAACCATTTTCCCGGTTGGCGACATGTTGAAAACCGACGTAAAAGCCCTCGCCGAAAAACTTGGGCTTACTGTCGCGCACAAGAAAGAATCAATGGGCGTTTGCTTCGTTGGCGAAGCAAATATGCGCGACTTCCTCTCCGAATTTATCGAAACCAAGCCCGGCGAAATTCGCGAACTTGAAACCGATGAAGCTGTCGGTACGCACGACGGCGCGATTTTCTATACGCTCGGCCAACGCCACGGCCTAAACCTCAAAGACGGCCTTCCGTATTATGTCGTAAAGAAGGATATGAAAACGAATACCATTTTCGTTTCTCGCAACCTCAAGGCGCTTTCGCTCTGGAAAAAAGAAATCGAACTAAAAGACGTCGTGCTTCGCGGCGGCGATGATGGACATAATATCGAGGCGCGCATTCGCCATCGTGCCCCGCTTGTAAAAGCCGATTATGATGCAAAAACTCGCGTATTAACTTTTGCCGAAGAGCAAAAATCACTCACCCCTGGACAATCCGTGGTGTTTTATCGCGAAAATGTCTGTCTCGGCGGCGGCATTATATGCTAAAATATACATAAGTAATTTAGCGGAGGTGGACGTGTTTTATCCTAGCCGTCAGGCTTTAGGAGATCAGTTGGCTTTAAAATTGGATCGGTACAAAGATACCGATACGATTATTTTCTGTCTCAAAAAGAGTTCGTTGCTTTCCTGCATAGAGCTCGCCGCACATTTGCACGCTTATATCTATGTCCTCCAATACGCCGAGGTGCCAGACCCATTCGACATCACCCGCAGTCTTGGCGCCGTAACCGAGAAAGGCGAATTTGTCGTGAACCCGGACATTAGCCGTGGCGAATATGAATATATCGCGAGCGACTTCATGAGCCTCATCGAGGAGCGTAAACGTGAAGCCTTCTCCGAAATTAACGGCGAACGTAACCCTAACCCTAGTTTTGATCTCGCCGCCTTCAACAACCGCAACGTTTTATTGTTCGCGGACATCTTGCAGACTTCATTCCAAATCGAGGTCGCACTCGAAATTCTGAAAGCCTATTCTCCTGCCGTAATTACCGGCGCCGTCGGAAACATTTCCAGCCAGGTTTCCGACAAGTTTTTGATTGAAACGGATGGCTGCACTTACATGGATATTTTGCAAAATAATTTCTTCGATGATTCGCATTATTTCGATCAGCCGGACAATTATTCAGAGGAAGATAAAATTAATATGGCAAATAACATAAGTTTGTATTGGGCATAAAGAGAGGAGAAAAAATGAACCAAAACGACAGACTAACAGAAAGTGAGCTCGCCGACGCATCGCGCATTATCGGCAAGCTAGAAGTAGCATACAGCAAGAAGGTTGTGGGCCAGCAAGAGCTTTGTCTCGCGATGCAAGTCGCTTTAATTGCGGGTGGCCACGTTTTGCTCGAGTCCTTGCCGGGCCTCGCAAAAACTTTGGCAGCAAAGACAATTGCCGAAGCATCCAACGGCACCTTTAGCCGCATTCAGTGTACGCCAGATTTGCTCCCGAGCGATATCATTGGTACGCAGATTTATAACTACAACAGCGGCAACTTCGAAACGAAGATTGGCCCAGTGCACGCAAATTTCGTACTCCTCGACGAAATTAACCGCTCTAGCGCCAAGACCCAATCCGCTATGCTCGAAGCGATGCAGGAGCGCCAGGTTTCTGTCGGTGGCGTCGTCTACAAGATGCCAGAGCCATTCGTCGTTCTCGCTACCCAGAACCCAATCGAACAAGAAGGCACTTACGAGCTCCCAGAAGCTCAGCTCGACCGCTTCCTCTTAAAGGAAGTTATCAACTACCCGAGCCGCGATGAGGAAATGCAGATTTTGAACTACAGCCTCGCCGGCTTCACTACGACCGCACTTAGCGACAGCGAACGCCTCACGACTGACGCCATCAAGCAACTCCAGGCTTATGCAAAACGCGTCGTGGTCGACGATTCGATTAAGAACTACATCGTGAACATCGTAACGGCAACTCGCAACCCACGTGCTGTGATTGATAGCAATCTTGCTCGTTACGTCGAATACGGCGTCAGCCCGCGCGGTAGCATCGCTCTCCTCCAAGTTGCCCAGGCTCTCGCCCTCATCGATGGCCGTGCCTATGTCACGCCAGACGACGTCAAGCGCCTCCGCCATGCCGCACTCCGTCACCGCATTATCCTCAACTTCGAAGCAGCCGCCGACGACGTTCATACCGAAGCTATCATTGACGCAATCTTTAATAGGATTCAGACTCCATAACAAATGGCCGGCTATCTCGTAAAAGTTCGCAAAAAGATGAACATCTTCACGCAACGCCGCGTGAGGAATGTTCTGACCGGTAACTACGGTTCCGTATTCAAGGGTCGTAGTATCGATTTTGACGACTTACGAGAATATGTCTACGGCGACGACGTAAAGGACATCGACTGGAAAGCCTCCGCCCGTTCTCGCTCTATCATGATTCGACGCTATGTTGCAGTGCGCAAGCATAATATTCTGCTCGTAGCCGATAACGGCAACACGATGGCAACACTTGCACCGAGCGGCGAGAATAAGCAAGAAATTGCGACTTTCTGTGCTGGTGTGATGAGCTATATTGCAATTCACCATGGCGATTACATCGGCATCGTCTACGGCAATAAAGCAGAAAATAAGCGTTTTGCCCTGAAGGAAGACGCGTCTTATGTTGAGAATTTCCTCGGCAAATATGCGAAATCAATGCAGCTAGAAGGCGCACCAAGCGATTTGAATTCCCTACTTAGCTACGTTTCGAAAACTTACCGCGAGCGCTGTTTCTTGATGATTATTACAGATGCCGACGGCATTAGTCGCGTTGAGCCAGATTTGCTGAGAAGGCTACACGCGCGGAACGAAATCATGGTAATTGTCGTCGAGGATTCCCCACTCACAAACCAGTTGCTCGCTTCGAGCGATACAGTTGAAATCGAAGGCAAGCTGCGCCTGTCGCAATACCTACGCAAAAACAAGCGCCTGAACAAAGCCGAGAAAGCCTACCGCGACGCACAGCGCGTCGGAGTCCGCAAGAGCCTGCGCCGTATGGGGATTGTATGTTGTTTCGTTGATAGTGTCGATCATGCTATTCCAAGAATCGTAACGATGCTAGAGGAGCAAAAACATGTCCGGAAATAGTTTCTATTATGGCCAGATAAGTTATTCGCCGCTTTGGCTTACGATTGGTTTGGGCCTCATTATTATCGCCGCCTCCATCATTCTTGTGATTTTCCGCATTACGCGCCGCCGCAATATTCGCACGCTCGGCAACTTGCGCATTCAGGCGCCAAAAGTCGTCAACATGAACGTCTTACGTAATAAATATATCAAGCTCATCAACCAAACCGAGGATCGTTTCATTCGCCGCCAAATCAAAGCGTCGGTCGCGCACCAGCAACTAAGCCTACTCGTCCGCCTCTTCTATTACGAAGGCATGGGCTTTCATGCGGACGTGATGACACTCGACGATCTTAAGAAGTCTAATTACCAACGCCTCGTAAAACTCGTTAATCAGTACTATCCATCAGAGTTCGATAAACTCGAAAACGGCGCAGTTTCGCAATCCGCCCAACGCGCGCGAGAGATTGTGAGGGACGAGTAATATGCGTTACTTCTGGATGCTTTTCTTGACACCACTCGCAATCGGAGTTATTGCCACAGTTTTCGTTTATTTGCAAAAAACGCGCAAAAAACCTCGTGACATCAGCAAGATGGCAGTTATTGCACATACAAGAGTCATAAAAGAGTTGCCGGCTTATAAAGCTGCCGAGCGCAACTACCGGATCTTACTAGCACTTGCGCTCATTTGCCTAATAGCAACACTATTCTCGACGACTGTTCTCGCTTCTCGCCCGCTCAAGGGCGAGCTAGGCAGCTCACGCAGCAAATCGCGCGATATCGTCCTATGCATGGACGTGAGCGGTTCGCTCGAAAGCTATCAAAAAGCAATCCTCGGTTACTATAAAACTATCATCAAGCAGCTAGAAGGCGAACGTGTCGGTATTACGGTCTTTGACGGAAGGCCGGCCAGCATCGTTCCATTGAGCGACGATTATGATACGCTCCACGATATGATCGAAGATTTAGAGGGCAGCCACCTAAAAGACTACTTAGCTACATTAAATGCCGGCGGACTAACTTCGCAAATCGGCACAGGCTTAATTGGCTGCGTAAATAGTTTTGATGACTTAGCAGACGATAAACGTCCAAAAAATATTATTCTATCAACAGATAACATCTCTACCAACACCGATGTCAACTTGATGCAAGCTGCTAATTATGCGAAAAGCTACGGAATACGGGTATACGGCATTCTCGTCAACGAAGAAAACAATGAAAGCACGGCCGTCGCATTTAAATCCGCAATCGCTGCGACCGGCGGCATCTATAACGAGCTAAAACGCAACAATGGGCTCGAAGTCGAGGCGGAACGAATTGTGAAAGAAATAAATAAACAGGAAGCGGCCATTCACGAGGGCGCGAGCGAATATACCTACAGTGACTCACCAGAAATCTGGATGATTATTGCTGGTGTAAGCGCCGTTAGTTTCTTGGTAATAATGTGGAGGTTGCGCCTATGATTTTTCAACCAATTATCCCCGTTGCTTGGCTTTTGATTGCCGCAGCATTATTGACGGCCTTTACGATATTTTGCGTTTTCAGAAAACCAATGCGCCGTAGCCACATTTTCCGCCGCATAGCAATTGTCGCGTTTATCCTGATAGCATTTGCACGGCCGATGGCAGGCAACGAAAATATCGAGCGCGTCGTGAGCGACCTTAATCTTTTCTTCGTCGTCGACAATAGTGGCAGCATGGCGACAAAAGACATGGAAGGCGGTGAACGATATCGCTTCGAAGTTGCAAAGGCGGACATCAAAAAAATAATCCGTACGTTCCCTAGCGCTAGATACAGCATGGTCGTGCTCGATTATGATATTTACCAATCGTTACCATTGACGAGCGATGCGTCGATGGCCACCGCCGCAGCCGATGCCTTGCGCCCGCGTAAAAGCAATGCAACCTCCGGCACAGATTTGTCAGATTTGCTAGAATTCGCCACAAAGCGCATCAAAAAATATAACGAACGAAATCCGGACCGACGCAGTATTCTCTTCTTGCTGACAGACGGCGAGGAGTCAAACGACAAACCGACAGAGCTGCCTAAGAATCTTTCTGGCGAATTGTCGGGCGGAATCGTAATCGGATATGGCACGGAAAAGGGCGGCATGGTGCCTCGCATTTCAAACGATAATCAGATTCTTGAAAACGAATTTATCCGCGAAAATACAATGAGCGATGAATATCATATTTCCAGACTAAACGAGAATAACCTCAAAACTATCGCCAATAAACTCAATGCACGCTTTATCCGACGAGACGATACGGGAGAGCTACCAAACGACCTTGATAGTTATTTCTGGAGCAACATGAAGAGCGCGGACAGCGCAGTCGGGAAAATAGACCTTTATTGGATAGCCGCAGTTATAATCATCGGACTCCTCCTCTGGGATGCGACCGTAGTCGCGCATAAGATAGCACTCGAAAGAAAGGCGGTGAAATGATAGATCTCGATCCAGCGATTGTCGACCAAGAAACATTGCGCAAAAAGCGCCGCAAAAAATTATTGCTTATTAGCTTGGGTCCAGAAATCATTCTCGTGGTTGCCGGTATTTTCTTTATCCGTCCAGTAGTTGCGGATATTCTCTATCGCATGAATTTCGATAGCCAAAGCGGCGGCGCGGTCGCAATTGCAAAGATGCAACAATTCGCTAATTTGCTTGAACCATATATTGCGTATTACAATGCCGGCACCGCGAACATTCAGCAAAACAATCCAAAAGAGGCAGAAAAGGAATTACGTCAAAGTCTCGCAAATAACCCGCCGCAGCATAAGATTTGTCACGTGCGCGTAAACCTTTCTTATAGTATCGAAATACAAGCAGACGAAGCACGTTCTAACAATCGCTTGGATGAAGCATTAACTCTGCTGAGCAAAGCCGAGGGTGTGCTTTACGAAAACAACTGCGCATCGAGGGACAGCTCAAAAGAGCCAGCGAAAGACGGGCATGCCGAAGAAGCAAAAAAGCGTATTAACGGCAAACGCAATCAAGTAATATCATCGATTGACGGTAATTACGGCAATGAAAGCGGCGGGGACGAAAACCAAAAAGGCTCCGACCTTGATTCGGAAAAAATCAATGCTATTCGCAATATGATAGAAAATGGCCCAGAAATACGGAATCTATTGCGCGACAATGAGTTCTTCGGAGCCGGAGATATCGGCGGCGACAGCAATTACAATCCTATGCCCGACCGTTGGTAAGTCGCTTTTGCTCCGCTCTCACGACTTCAATAATACTTCTTGCTGCCGCTTCAACGTCTTGCTCGGTCGTCGGAGCGCCGAGAGTTATGCGCAGAGAACCAGCAATCGTTTCGTCGTCTAAGCCAATCGCGGCGAGCGTGGCAGATTTTTCGCCCTTACTCGCAGCACAAGCCGCGCCAGTCGAAACATAAACCTCTCGCATTTCGAGTGCAAAAATTAAACGTTCAGCGTCTAGTCCCGGAAGGCTAATCGGCATGAAATTCGGAAGGCGCGT
This sequence comes from uncultured Candidatus Saccharibacteria bacterium, assembly GCA_947305655.1. Taxonomy (GTDB): domain Bacteria; phylum Patescibacteriota; class Saccharimonadia; order Saccharimonadales; family Saccharimonadaceae; genus UBA2834. The sequence goes on from CAMZEA010000009.1 coordinate 8,449, forward strand.
CTTGTCTTTGCCGAGAAAAACGATATCATCACCGAGCGCCTCAGAAAGAATCCTGCGAAATTTCGCAGTCAGTTGCTGAAGGCGCTTGCGTTCGGAGTTCAGATGTTTTTCGGCTTCAGAAACGGCAGTCGCAAAAGCAATCGTGGCCGGTACATTTTCGGTACCGCTGCGAAGCCCCATCTCCTGGCCACCACCATAATGCTGCGGAGATAGACGAACTTGATGCCCGACATAGAGCGCTGCAATCCCCTTCGGGCCATAAACCTTTGCGGCATTAATCGTGAGAAGGTCGACACCGAGGCGCGCGACTTTCACTTCCATGAGACCGAGGCCCTGAGAGGCGTCGCTATGAAAATATAACGGGGTTTTCTCTCCGGCGAGCGCGCGGCGAGTGCGTTCCTCAGCAACGATGCGAGAGATGTCCGAGAGCGGCTGAACCGTGCCGAGTTCACTACTCGCGAGACAGATGGAGACAAGCTGCGTCTTTGGGCTAAGCTTCTTCTTAAAGTCGGCCAAGTCAACGCGACCATTTTGATCTACGGCGATTACTTGGCATTTTTTGCGCGAAGCATTTGCGCGAATCGAGGGATGTTCTACGGCTGAAATTAGCACTTCGGCGTCGTCAGGCACGGCGGCAAAGACAAGGCTGTTTGCTTCGGTTGCGCCGGACGTCACCACGAGATCGACGCCTTTCGCACCGATTGCGTGCGCAATTGTATCTTTCGCAGCCTCATACTCATGGCGGGTTTCGACGGCAGGAAGATAGGCTGCCGATGGGTTAAAAAATTTCTCATCAAAATACGGGAGCATTGCCGCTTTGGCCTTCTTTGAGACCGGCGTCGCCGCCGCATAATCGAGATAAATCATGAAATATATTATGAATTAAAAGCCCCCTTCTCGCAAGCATAAGCGGAAAGTGGTAAAATACTGATAAATGGCAAAAAGAAAAACTATTTTTGGTTTCAGCAGAAACGAGCTAATTTTGATGGGCGTAGACGCCCTAAGAAACAGTAAAGCCTCGTTCCTCGGTATCTTTTTAATGTCATTCATGATTGGCGTTTCATTAAGACACTCGCCGGTTGGATATATCCACTATCACATTACGGCTTATGCTTTTTATGGCATTCTCAGCGTGCTCCTGTCTAATACGCTTTGCAACCATCCAGTCGCGGCATGGCGCGCAAGTATGTTCTTTAGCATTACGCGCATCCTCGCTGTCATTTTCATCGATCCGAATTTCTTCCTTTTTCCGATTATCATGGGACTCCTCATCGGCCTAGAAAGCCAATTCTATTGGCGCCCAAAAAATCTCCTCGATGTTAAGGAAATCAAAAACGAACGACGTCCGCGCTTTGTTAATATAAATATGATTGTTACGGAGATAATGTACATCGTAATGCCAGTCGTGCTCGGCATTCTCATCAGCAACACGAGCTACGAATCGACCGCATTTGTCGTGCTCGGCATTTCCACTGTTCAGTTTATACTCGCGCTCTGTTTTAAGCCAACGACGAAGATTACGAGCAAGCGCCATTCGCTCCGCGACGCATTCGACACTATAGTAAGCAATCGCGCCTTGAGGGGCCTAACTTGGATTCAGTTCCTGCGAGGGTTCATTATGACGGGGTGCGCATATGAGGTCGTAGCGCAGCTTAATATTTATCAATCCAGCAGCAACGACGTCGAGCTCGGTAGCTTCCAGTCAATTGGCTCCATAACTGCGATTATTCTCCTAATTATTTACCGCAAACTCAGAAGCAAGAACCAACAAAAAGGCGAGGCGCTAGTATTCGCTCTCCTTCCGCCTTTTATCCTGCTACCGCTATCCGCAGTGCTCTTCCCCGGCAATTTTATAATCGCAATCGTGCTTTATGTTTATGAGTGGTCCGTCGTTCAGGCACTCTACACGAGTACCGTGTTCACGACTTACCACCAAAACGTGCTAAAAGACCACATTCATGATGATGTCCTGCGAATTGGCGTAGATATCATCGGCGAAATCTGGCTCTGCACCGGACGAGTGCTAAGCTTTATTCCGCTTCTTCTTCTATTCTATTTTGGCTACGAGCAATATATGCTCCCGCTAGTCATTATTCAGTCAATTATTGCGCCAATTGCGGTAATTATGGTGCATAGATTTTCGACTTCACAAGTGCAAGGTAAGCTTTCGCAGCAGCGCGAAAGTGCTCCAGCTCAACGCCAGTAATTTTGCAATAAACGCCGTCATCAACTTTCTTGAAGACGCCACCCGTGCGAACTTCATAACGGATCGTCATACCGTCTTCGTGCCAAATCCAAACATTCTTTTTGTGCATGAAAAACTCGCGGCGATGGCCCGGCTCTACGTCGCCGAAAAGCGTCCGCCCAAGAGCGGATTCGGCATTAATTAAGTCCTTCTCGACGGAAGCGCGGCGCGCTTCGGCGTTCGGCTGCTTGCGCAGGACGCCTAGGAGATTTTTTCTAAGACGCGGTTTCGGCACGAAATAACCTCCTCAGAGATGGCATCCAATTCATTAAAGAGGTCTTTATCGCTAATCTTGTCTTCTTTGCGCGAAAAAGAATCACTGTAGCTAATCTGTTCAGCCGGAGCAATGTTCGTCGGCAAATGAAATACTGACTTTTCCTCTTCGTTCATATTTTTATCTCTTAAATCTTATAGATAAGTTTGGCATTATCGGTGGTAATTTTCTCCACCTCCGCGAGACTCACCTTATAATAATCGGATGCCCATTCGGCTATGTTTCTCACATAACCTGGCTTATTCATTTTACCACGAAATGGCGCCGGTGTCAAGTAGGGCGCATCTGTTTCGAAGATAATTCTCTCGAGAGGAGCATGTGCGATGTCGGCGAAAGTCGCTAGGCCGTTTACGCCAATATAGAGGCCTTTTTCGAGGGCAATTTTTAGGTTCTTTTTACTGTCGGAATACGAATGGAGGACAGAGGTCTGAAGGTGAAAATTATCAAAAATTGGCCAAAAATCGCCAAAAGCTTCCCGAACATGGAAAGACACGGGCTTTTTCTGATCCTGGGCTAGCTGCAATACCTGTAGGAGCAATTCTCGCTGCTTCTCTGGGTCGCGCCCGTCAAAATGGTAATCTAGGCCAATTTCACCTATACCGACATTCTGCGGGCTCTTAATAGCCTCTAAGGCCATATTTATGTCATTTGTCAAGGAATTACGGCAATTTTCGACGTAATTATTCGGGTGATAGCCCCAGGTCCAGTAGATTTTTTCACCCTTCAAAGCCCATTCTTCGGCGAAAATGCGGGCTTTTTCAGAGTCTTCTGGGCTCGTTCCGATAGTAATAATCTTATCCACGCCGTTTTCGTGCGCATGCGCAAAAATCTGCTCAGGAGTACCATCCCGATCAAAACCATCATGAATATGCGTATGCGTGTCGACTAACATATTAGCCGCGTGGAGGTTCGCCCTCTGGCTCGTCTAGGAGTTTCTTGCTCTTAATTTCGTAGCGACGACCGTTCACTGGGGAGACGAAGTAATCTTCGCTAAGGAGGTTAACGAACATATTAAGATCCTTGTCGTCCATAATAATAATCTTGTTCTGGTCGTCAGTCATGAGCTCGAGCTGCATCTCGTCGGCATAATCAAGGAGTTGCTCTTGAGTCATTTCGCCGATTTCGACAGCCTGAAGCTTCTTTACGAGCGGCTTCTTATCTTCGAGGAGGGCGTTCAAAGTTAAGCCTTCTGGGAAGCTGAGCTTATACTTCTCTTCGAGCTCCTTAGCCTTTTGTTCGGAAATGAGCTGCTGTTTGTAGTCGAATTGGAAGAGTTTTTCAAATTTGCTTTGATTGAAGATGACAATCTGGCCGTCAACGATTGCGGTCTCGTTGCCTTCTGGGACCTTGATAGCGATATCGGCCGTAAGTGGTTCAAAGCTTTCACCATTGAGTTCCCAGCTGAGCTTGCCCTTCAAAGCGGAGCTAGCTGCGAGATTCTTTGCGATATAGAAAGTCTTCTGGCCGTCTTCGCCAGGATAGCTAAACTTCGCGATGATACCCTTAATGCGCTTGAACTCGTGCTCCTCGTCAGTGAAGTAGTCGATGTCTTTGTACTCGTGCTCAATAAGATGAATGAGCGTCTCGGCGCGACCAACTTTGTCGAGCTCGATACGATAGATAACCTTATCCTCGCCGTCGGAGAGTTCATATTCGCGGCATTCGAGGCCCTTGTCGGCTTCCTTGATGACATACTCGACCGCCTCAAGCATAAACATGCTGCGGATTGCCTGCATTAACGCATCAGAATAGCGGACCTTGTACGGGGTGTAGTTTTTGTTAAATAGAAATAGTTCTACTGAAACGTTGTTTTTGATTTCGTCGACACTGTTTGCCCACTGGAACACGTCGAAGTTTGACTGAGCTTCTTGCTCCATGACTCCTCCTGTTTATTTTTATAGTTTATCACTCATTAAGAGCGGCGTCGAGCTGCGGATCTTCTTCTTTGTTTATCTGCTCGAAGGTACGTTCGACGACCTTATCTGGCTCAATGCCCTCTTTATTGATGTTTTTGCCGTTTGGCGTATACCATTTCGCGATTGTCACGCGAAGCATCTCGCCGGTAATGAAGTACTCGAGCGACTGAACGCTACCTTTTCCGTAAGACTTCTCGCCGATAATAGTCGCAAGGCCGTAATCCTTGAGCGCACCGGCAACTATTTCGCTCGCGCTGGCAGTTGAGCCATTAATGAGGACAATCGTCTTCTTGTTAGCAAGAATTGCATCGCCACGAGTAGCGTACGTCTTTTCGTTATAGAGGCCATTCGCAGAGCGTTGCTCGACAACGACTTTACCGTCAATCCATAGCGAAGCAACGGCCTTGGCTGCCGAAACATAGCCGCCACCATTGCCACGAAGATCAATGATAAACTTATCGCAGCCCTTATTGAGTGCTTGACGCGCGAGCTGTCGTGTTAGAGTGCCCGTATCCTTATCGAAACGCGTGAGCGTAATAATTGCAGTTTTATCACGGTAGTCGATATAAGCCGACACATTGTTGATAGTTGCTCTGGTTAAATCAAAACTGATTTCCTTATTGTCACGAACGACCGTCAACTTCACCTGAGTGCCTTCCGCGCCGCGGAGTCTCTTGGCGACTTCGTCAACGCTCAGACCCGAAATATCCTCATCGTCGGCCTTATAAATAATGTCGCCCGCAAGCACGCCAGCTGCGCGAGCCGGATTGTCCGGCATCGTGCGGAGCACTTTTACGAAGCCGTCACGGCTGCCAATTTCTACGCCGATGCCGGCGCCAACGTCGCCACTAAGGTCTTTTTCGAAGTCGCTTGCTTCCGTCTCATTCATATAGTAGGTGTAGTCGTCGCCGGCCGCCTCTACCATACCGCGCTTCGCGCCTTCGATCAGTTTGGTCTTTTCTAGGTTGCCGTCGAAGTTTTCGGCAAGTCTTTCATAGACCGTATTAAGCGAAGAAAAATCGATGGAGTCTGGCGTGTTTTTGCCGCCAAGATAACGGCCGAGCGTGGAGCTGATTGGCTCCCAGTTAAGGCCAACGACGAGCCCAACGGCAAGAGCAATTGCCGAAGCAATAATTCCAGAAGTAAGGTTAATTTTTCTTTCTACAGCAGGGCCCTGAGTATACAGTCGCCTAGTCGCATTAGGAGTTGATTGTTTGGCGGATTTCGCAGTTTTTTTATTAGGCATAAGAATATTATATCACTTAGCGGAAGTAGATATATTGATACATGCCTTGGTCAACCCATTGCTCAGAATATTCGCCCTTGCGGAAACCAGTTGCAGCATTGGCGGAGTTGTACTGAGAGATGTAGACACGATTACCGGAAACGGCCTCAACCCAAACTGCGTGGCCATAAGCACCGCTCATCGAAATACCGACGGAACCCGGTTTTGGCACGCTCGATACGACATAGCCAGCAGCGCGAGCGTTAGCTGGCCACTGTTTTGCGTTGCCACGACCGCCCCAGTATGGCATATAGCCGTAGGCGGCATAAACCCTCCATGCCGTATAAGAGACACATTCACAAATATACATGCCCCATTGATCAGCGAAGGCATCTTTTTGCTGCGGGCAGCGATTGCTATATGGATAACCGCCTTTATTTGGATCGCCGGCAGTAATGCCACTAGCATTCCAGCGCTTAGCCAAGTCGGCGAGAATCTTCTGCTGCTCCTCTTCGAGCGCCGCTTTCTGATCGGAAACCTCATTCTGCATCTGACGGTAGCTCGCCTCATTCTCGCGAGTTTGCGCAAGGAGCGACGCCTGTTCATTTTCGAGAACGACGAGGCGAGACTTCTGGTTTTCGAGGTCCGCGATCATGTTCTCGGCATTTTTCTTCTTAACCTCAAGATCGGCTTTCAAGTTCTTGTTCTCCTCGACAATACCGGCTAGAGTGTCCGTCAAGCTCGAAAGACGCATCTCTTCGTCAATATAGCTTGCAAATGATTCGGACGAAGCAATACGCTCAATAGTCGACACTTCGCTGCTGTAATAGAACTGTGCAATGACGTAACCAATCGTCTCAGAGTTTTCCGCGATGCGCTTCTCGGTCGCTTCAATTTCGGCGGCGAGCTGCTCGCGCTCCGCTTCTTTTAGTTCAATCTGCGTGCGAAGACTATCCTGCTCAGCGCGGAGAGCATTAATCTTGCCCTGAATCGAATTGGCTTCGGCCGCAAAGGCGCTAGCCTGGTCTTCATACTGCTTCATTCTCGAGCGTAGCTCAGAAATCTTCGAGTTAATATTGTTCAAATCTTCTTGAGTGTAGGCGGCAACTTTTGGAGCCGGCAAAGAATTAGCTAACAAAAGCGCAGACGCGAGGATGAGACAGAAAATGTTGCGCTTGATTTTCATATTTTTATCATAGCATAAGCGGGGTGGTTTTTCAAGGCCACCCTCCGATGCCGTTCCTTTCTTTTGATTATTTTTGACGGAGATATTTGCGCGTTGCGAGCAAGGACGAAATAACACCAATCAGAATGCCCGCGAGGATAAGCGACGAAAAGGTTAGATACCAATAGTTTTTCATAATTTCAATGGTCGGATCGAGTGTCGATATGAAGCTAGAACGCAAGGCGAAGGTGCCGGCATAGACGGCCGCACCAGTAAACAAGGCGGCAATAATGCCGTAGAAGGCGGCCTCAACAACGAACGGACCGACGATGAACCAACGGCTTGCGCCAACGAGGCGCATCATGTAGATTTCTTCCTTGCGATTGAAGATGGTCATGCGAATCGTATTGAAAACAACGAGAATTGCGATGAGAGCAAAGACACCGGCCGCAACAAGGCCAATCAATTCGATGCGGCGCATCATAGCTGCAATATGATCAATTGTTTCGCGGCGACTTGTAGCATAGCTAGGCGGGCGATTTTCGTCGAGGAGCCCCTTCATCGACTCGTCATTATCAACAAAATTCTCGAGTTCAGATGTGTCGTCGAGGTTGATGAGTTTCACGTTAAGAACCCAGGACATCTTGTTTGGAGCCTCATAAAGACTCTTAATATATTCTTCGTCTTTAATTTTCGCGGTTTCAATAAGGCGTTTGATTGCCTCATTGTTCTGCTCTTCTGGGGACGAAGATTTTACTTCAAGCACAGTATCGAGTTGAGTCATGCGACCAATCACGCGGTCAATTTGATCGGATGACGTGCTTTGTTTGATGTAAATCGACATGTCGATTTGCTGTTCGATTTTATCGATTGTCGTACTGAGCGCATGAGTCGCGATAATAGTTACTGAGAGCACAATTAACGTTACGGCCATAATTGCAATAGCAGCAATACTCAGCCAAGTATTGCGCGCAAAACTCTTCGCGCCATATTTCATAACGCGCGCATTTGTGCGCAAATAATGGCGACGAGTTCTGGAAATGCGACGAAGGCGCTCGCGACTGACTGCCGCTGCGGCTTTCTTCTCTTCTTTCGTTAGAGGTTTCTTTGCCATATTAGTGAATAAACTTTCTCCGCTTTGCTACGGGTTTCGCTTCTTCTTCAGTTTTTGCTTTGCGCATTTTTTCGAGGACTTCTTCGCCGGAAGATTTCTTTTCGTCTTTTGGTTCAGGATTAACATTCGCTGTAGGCGCAACTGGCGAAGCGGCAGGTGCGGCTGGTGCCGGCGCTGGAGCTGGTCCGCCGAGGGAGCGTTTCTGAATTTTAATATTCGATCCGTCGAGATCATAGTGGCCGCCATCTTTTTGGTCGCCAATAATCTTGCCGTCCTGAAGCGTAATAACGCGCTTTTTAAGAAGGTTCACAACTTTTTCGTCGTGGGTCGTGACAAGGATTGTGGTGCCAAAGTTATTAATCTCTTCAAGTAGCTTGATAATGCCGAGCGAGTTCTCCGGATCAAGGTTGCCAGTAGGCTCATCGGCAATCAGAATCTTTGGCTGACGCGCCATCGAGCGCGCAATAGCAGTACGTTGGCGTTCGCCGCCAGATAGCTCGCCTGGGAATTTCTTTTCTTTACCACTCAGACCAACAAGTTCTAGCACCTTCGGTACGGTGCGCTTAATTTCGGCGTTCGACACACCAACAATCTCGAGCGCAAAGGCAACATTTTCGTAAACAGTGCGGTTCGGCAGAAGCTTAAAATCCTGAAAAACTACACCGATGCGACGGCGAAGATGAGGAATCTGGCGTTTTTTCATAAAGTCGTAATCGATACCGCCGACCATAATCTTGCCGTAATCCGGTTTCTCTTCGCGAGTGAGCATCTTGATAAGCGTCGACTTGCCTGCGCCAGATTTACCGACTAAGAAAACAAACTCTTTTGGCGCAATGTGCAAAGAGACCTCGTCGAGGGCGGGGACTTTGTCATGAGGATAGTACTTCGAAACTTTTTCGAGCAGTATCATAAGTATTATGATACCATAAGCGCAATTAATTGTCTAAGAAGCTCATAATGAAGCCATCGATTTTGCCATCGAGCACGGCTTCCGTGTCATTTTCTTCATACTTCGTGCGCGTGTCTTTGACGAGCTTATATGGGTGGAGGACGTAGTTGCGGATTTGCTGACCCCAGCTGGCGGATTCGCCGGCGCGGAGCTTGTCGACGGATTCGGCATTCTGCTCTTGCATCATTTGCTGGAGTTTACCGCGAAGAATCTCCATCGCTTTTTCTTTATTTTGGAGCTGGCTACGTTCATTCTGAATTGCGACCACAATATTGGTTGGGATATGCGTGATGCGGACCGCGGAGTTAGTCGTGTTCACCGACTGGCCGCCGTGACCGCCAGAGTGATAGACATCGATGCGGAGATCTTTCGGATCAATTTGGACTTCGTCGTCGTTCTCGATAATTGGCAATACCTCGACAAGCGCGAATGACGTTTGGCGCAGATGGTCGGCATTAAACGGGCTCAGACGAACAAGGCGATGCGTGCCATGTTCCGACTTGAGCTGACCATAAACGTTCGAGCCGGTCATTTCAATGACGCTCGTTTTAATTCCCGCCTCTTCCCCCTCAACGCGGTCGAGAGTCTGAGTCTTCACATTGTGCTGTTCGGCCCAGCGAAGATACATGCGTTCGAGCATGCCAGACCAGTCCATAGCTTCAGTGCCGCCAGCGCCGGCCGTGATGCGAAGAATCGCGCCATTATGGTCGAATTTGCCAGTAAAACGGAGCTCTTGGCGGAGTTTTTCGAGAGTTTGCTCCATCGCGTCAAGCTGTTCGCTAAATTCTTCTTTTAGGCTTTCGTCGCCGAGTTCCATTAGCTCAGCAAGGTCATGAATTTGGCTTTTTAGTAAAGTCCACGGATCGAGCTCGTCGTGTAGCTGCGCAAGTTTAGTGGTTTTGTCTCGTGCTTCTTCTGGATTATTCCAAATCTCCGGGACTGCAACTTCTTTTTCGAGGTCAGCCAAAAGCTCGAGGCGACGGCTCACGTTCAGCTTTTGCCAAATCGACTCAAAAACTTCTTTCAGCTCGCTAAGACGTTTCTGCAGTTCAAACATATCTATTATTATACCTTATTCTGGGAGTTCAAAGAGTGGGAGCTCGGCGATATCATAATCAGCAATTTTCGTGCGACGAAGCTCCGAACAATATGCGCCGCAACCGAGCGCCTTGCCGATGTCTTCAGCGAGGGTTCGAATATAGGTGCCGCTGCTCACGTGAGTGCGGATTTTTAGCTCTGGCTCGTTATAGCTAAGCATTTCGAGCTCGTAAATTTCGACTGTGCGAGTCGGGACTTCAAAATCCTTGCCAGCACGAGCAAGCTTATAGGCGCGCTGGCCGTTAATTTTGATGGCAGAAAAGGCCGGCGGACGCTGCTCGATTTTACCCGTAAATTGCTCGAGGACTTTTTTTATTTCGCCACTCGTTGGGAGCTTCGCGTTAGTCTTTGTAATCTCGCCTTCTGGGTCGCCAGTGGTCGAAGTCTCGCCGAGGCGAATCGTAGCTTCGTAAACTTTATCTTTCTTTGTAAGCTCAGGCGCTTTCTTTGTAGCTTTGCCGGCAAGCAGAATGAGAAGTCCGGTCGCGAACGGGTCAAGCGTGCCGGTATGGCCAACCTTGATCTTGTGCCCTTCTTGCTGCGACAAAATACGACGGACGCGGGCGACCGCACCGAAACTACTCATGCCCGAAGGCTTGTCGACAAAAATGATTGCTTCCATCTTGTCTTATATTATGCCAGAACTATTCAGCTTTGGCGTATTTTTGCATGAAGATGTCGAGATCGTTGATTTCTTTTACGTCGTCGAGGCGGTCAAAGACGGTGCCGCCCTTAACGTGCATGAAGACTGGAGTCTCTTCACAGCCGCCGAGGCGCTCTTGGATATTAAGGTCGTCAGAACTTGGCTGAGCTGGAATATTATAGCGATAAATTGGAGTTGCAGATTCATATTCGGCAACGCGACGAGCAAAGGCATCGCAGGTAATGCAGTTTTCTTCACCGACAATGAGGAGACCACTCTTGTTAGAGTTAAGCATGTCGATAATAGCGCCGGCGCCAACGAGCGTGAAGCCGTTTTCGTCAAGCACGTTGCTCTTCATGGCCTTCTCAAACATACCGTTGTAGGCGTAGGTGCTTGGCTTGAATAGATCGCGAACGGACTTATTGAAGCTGAGCGAAATTACGAGCACAGTCATCACGACGACGAGCGATGCGATGAGGACATAGAAAGCAACTTGGTTGCCAGAGCCACCGCAGCTGCACTTTTCGCACTTACATTTTTCTTCGCATTTTTTGCATTTGTCGGTTTTTGGTTTGTCTGCTGCTTTCTTTGCTGTTGCCATTGATGATCTCCAAGTTGAAATATTGGAATCATTATATCACGCTTACGCTTATTTGTCTTCGCTTGACACTAGGTGGCATTTTGCTTATTCTAAAATCAGATAAATAGGAACGCTTATGAAGGATAAGAAAGCATTAGTAGGAATCGCCTTATTCGCACTTATAGCGCTAGTCGGCGGAACTTTCGCGTATTTTAGAATGACTTGGGAAAAGGAAAATAGCTTCGGCGTCGCCGAATATAGTTCGTCCGTTTCCGAAACATTTACTAGCCCGACCGAATGGACTCCGTGCACCGAAACGCCAAAGATTGTGAACGTTACGAATAGCGGTAACGTCGCTATCGCCGCACGCATCAAAATCCAGGAGCAACGTTGGGACAAACTCAACGAAGCTCGTGAGAATGTGGTCGGCACACTTCCGCTCGCCGCCAACGGTCAGGACATGGCAGTGCTCGGGCTCGTCAACGCTAGCGATTGGGTTCTTGGCGCGGACGGCTATTATTACTACCAGTCCGATATCGAACCGGACGAGGCCTCCTCGAACTTTATTGAAAGCGTCACCTTCAACTGCGAAGCGACTACCGACTACAGCTCCGCTCGCTATCATTTGATTTTACAAGTCGAAACCATTCAAGCTTCCGCAAAAGATAATTGGAATTAGTCATTGACCGCCTTTCGGCAAGAAAAACTCCCCTTTCGGGGAGATTTTTCTAGACTTTATTGATGACCGGAATCACGATTGGCGTGTGGCCGGTAGCGTCGTAAAGAATGTGAGTGACGTCTTCCTTGACGCTTTCTTTGAGCGCCTTCACGTCATCGTCGCTCGCGACCGTGTGGTCGGTCTTCGCGCGAAGATAATGGCGAATCTTGCCGATTAGCTCCTCGGAATTATCGAGATAGATGAATGCGCGCGAAACGATATCTGGCGTCTTGATGAGACGGCCAGTTTTCTTGCTGATGGTCAAAATCACGACGAAGATGCCTTCGCGAGAAATGTGGATGCGGTCTTTCACGACGGCTTCATTGACCTGCTGATCGGCGTCGTCGTAGAGCTTGTTGCCAACTGGGATGCGACCGTTCTTGCGAATAGTTTTATTTGGAAGAAGTTCGACAATATCGCCATCGTCCGCGACTAGAATGCGGTCGCGCGGGATGCCAACGACATTCTCTGCCATCTCGGCGTTGTGCTCGAGCATGTAAAATTCGCCGTGGTATGGCATGTAGTTCATTGGATGAAGATCCGTCACAAATTTAACATGGTCTTCGTAATAGGCGTGGCCGGAAAGATGGAGCGGACCAATGTTTGTCAAATGCGTCTTGTTGTGCTGAATGACCTGCGCACCTTCGCGGAGGAGGCCATCGACCGTGCCCATAATCTTTGGCTCGTTACCCGGAATCGGGCTAGAACAGAAGACGATGGTGTCAGTCGCCTTAACCTTAATGTGGCGGTGAGCGCCAGTAACCATGCGGTTCAAAACGGCGTTCATTTCGCCCTGGGAACCAGTACAGACAATCGTAACTTTGTCGTCAGGAAGCTTCACGATGTCTTCCATCTTCATAATGACGTCTTTTGGAACCTTGATGGACTTGGCGCGAAGCGCTACCTCAACGTTGTTAATCATTGAGAAACCAGCGAAGGCGACTTTACGTCCACGCTCGGCGGCCTCACGAAGCACACATTCGATACGCTTCACCTGACTGGAGAAACAGCTGATAATAATGCGGCCAGTGGCGTAATTATCCATAACTTTACCGATGTTATCGCCAACGTCATATTCGCTGTGCGGATGGGTGCCTGGAACGTCAATGTTCGTCGATTCGTTAAGCATCAAAGCGAAGCCTTCTTTGTCGGCGACTTCCTTGAGGCGATCGTAGTCGGCAGGCGTATCCATTGGATTAGTTTCGAAGCGCCAGTCGCCCGAAAGAAGAATTGGGCCATTTGGCGTGCGAATAATAATGGACGTGTTGCCCGGGATCGAGTGGAGCGTGTGGACAAACTCAGCGGAAAGATGCTGGCTGAGCTTGATTTCCTTATGCTCGAGCGGGTTCACGATTTGATAGTTCATGTCTGGAACTTCGGAAAGCTCAGACATCTGCTTCTTGATCATGCCGATTGTAAAGGCAGTGCCATAAATCGGAACGGTTGGGCCATAGAACGGCAAAAGATGGCGGCAGGCGCCAATATGATCGAGGTGGGCGTGCGTGAAGAGAATTGCCTTCACCTTATCACGGTTGTCGTCGAGCCACTTGGAATCCGGGACCATGTAGTTGACGCCAGGATAGTCGGCATTCGCGAAAAGCGTACCCATATCGATGAGGACCATTTCACCCTGATATTCAATAACGGTCATGTTCTTGCCGATACCGAATTCGCCGAGACCACCGATTGGGATGATGCGGACGGCATCTTTGTCTGGGCGAGCCGTGCGAATCTGAGTCTGCGTAAGCTGGACGCCCTTGAAGCCGTTATAGCGAGACTTGTTGACCGGAATGCCAATGATGTGCTGCGTAGCCTGAGCGTTCACGTCCTGGCTAAGCATGCGCTGATGATGAACCATCTCGCCCTTGCGAGTGTTGACGAGCAATTTTACGTCGCTGCCCTTTGCTTCCTTGGCAGGCTTCTGCTGCTTGGCTGGTTTTGCAGCTTTTTTGGCAGGCTTTGCGGCAGCCTTTTTCTTCGCGACGAGTTTTTCGTCTTTGCCGCCTGGGCCAAAATTCGCGTTGAAGTTGCGTTTTTGGTTCTCTTCAAATTGTTTTTTGATGTCCGGAAGGCGTTCGGCGCGCATTTTTAGAAGTTTCGCGCGGCGTTCGGCTTCGGCTTTTCCTTTTTCGTTCATTTTTTCCTTATAATTAATATTTAATTCTGATTCCACACCCAAAACGCCCAAAATTCTCTGTATATAAGCTAGAATTTGTTGCGTTAAAAGTAATAATTAGTGTCTTTATTATAGCAAAGATTGGTGCTAAGCGCAAGTATTCCTGTTTCGGCAAGATACTTGACTATATTAAAGCCACTATGGTAAGATAGTGTTATACAGATATAGACCGGCTCGAAAAGAGGCGGTGTTTTTAAGCCCAGCGCCCGGC
>CAMZEA010000010.1 GCA_947305655.1 uncultured Candidatus Saccharibacteria bacterium
CCATCGAGCGTGCGGTGCCAGCAATAATCTTGCAAGCGCCAGCTTCGTCGATAGCATTGAGCTGGTCTTTCTTAACAGCGGCGATTTCCTTAATCTGAGCCATGGTAATCTTACCAACCTTCTCAGTGTTTGGACGGCCGCTACCTTTTTCGAGCTTGATCTTTTCGCGGATCAAATCATCGACAGGCTGACCAAGGCATTTCCAGTCGAAAGTGCGGTCATCATAGACAGCGATGTGAACGATCACATTCTTGCCCATGTATTCCTTGGTGGCTTCATTAAATGGGTTAATGAAATCCATCATATTAAGACCCCACTGACCGAGGGTGCTACCTACTGGAGGCCCAGCCGTCGCTTTGCCACCAGGGATGCGCAACTTCAAGTTGCCAATAACCTGTTTTGCCATTTGTTAAATTTTCCTTTGCCGGCTTTTGAAGCGCTTCACCGGCGATTACGATTAATAATCGTGCGTAACGGGGTTAATTATACCGAATTTTGGCGATTTTTGCAAGGATAAGAAAAACCCACCTTCAAAACAAAGGTGGGCTAGCGGATAAGATTGACTACCATCTGTGCTTTGCCTCAAGATAATTTTCGAGTTTTCTGTAAAGATCTGCTGCGCGGTCGATCCCGCGCTTGTTCCGATTTTTAATAAAAATAGCTACACTTATCTTGAAGGAAAAGCTGTTTTTGCCTCTCCCAAGCGTCTGGGCATTGCTATTCTTGTAAACCGTGTTGTCGGTAGACATATTCTGGCGTTTTCTGAGTATTGTCAAACTATAAAGAGTCCTGTTATTGCCAGAGATTTTGACGTAAACAGAAAGCTCTTCGCTAGTAAGCCCATTGTTCGGCTCGTCGAGATAAGTCCCCAGAAAGCTCCTAATGTCTTTTGCCACGGAAGTAATTGTTTGCCTGTAATCCGAAGGGCAGTCTTTTGAGATATTATCCTTCGGCTCGAAATGCAATTTTTGGTCTCCTCCAAACAATTCCTTCGCTTTGTCCAAAAAGTTCTTTGCCATCTTATCACCTTCTTTCTAAAGAACTATGAGTACGTCAATCTGCCTATGTTATACCACCTCTTAAAACTGCGGTCAAACATAACGGTTATGAAAAGGCCAATAGATGCGAGCCCTAGAGCGGAGCTTCATTTACTTCTCTAGTAGGCTATCCTTATAGACGAAAGTATATGCGTAGAGCATCGGTACTGCGACCATGACTGGCGCCATGTAGCGAATGAGCACGCATGGGCCGATTAAGATCGTTCCATAAGCCATGAGTGGTAGCATCGTCATGAGAAGCAGCTTCTTGCGGCGAGAATACCAAGCGTAGCAAATGATAATTACGAGGCCATGCACGTAAGTTGCTGGTACCATGATGGTATTCGTGATGAGATTGCCAGAGTAGCCTAGGTTAAACCACTCCTTATCGAGGAAAGCGCGAAGATGTGGCAAGAGAGGCTGATGAGTGACATATGGCGCCATGATAGTTGGGCGCGTAATGCCTTCGCGGAAGCCCGCCTCTTCTTCGCCGGCCGGATTGACCGTGCCGTAAATCTTGTAGTAGTCATAAGAGAATGGATACCAAGAACTCTTCATGAGATAAATGTAAGACTTGAGATAGTCTGCCGGATGACTCAAGCCGACCTTTGCTGTCGTGAGGAGCATTTGCATCTTGTTCTCGTTCGTAATCTGTAGGCCCAAGGTATGCTTTGCGCAGTCTGCGAGGACTGGGCAATAAAATGCGCCGGCCTCGACGTTCTCGCGATCAAAGTAGCCAAAGACTTTCCCGTCCTCGAGATTTTCTTCGTCGAGAAGCTCCGGGTGGAAGGCGATCGTGGCGGCCATGAGGTGAAGCGGCACGGAATATGGCGCGCTGAGCTCAGTTTCGCCCGTAGTCGAGAATACGCGAGTTCCGACAATATGGAATACGCCAGCGAGCACGAGGCCGCCTGCACAAGCGTAGAGCAGCACGCGCTTCGCCTGGTAACGCCAAAGCATGATTGACGCAATGATAAGCCAAGCGACGACGATGTATGGCGCGTTATTGCGGAATAGGGCCGTTAGCATAAAGATAAACGACGTGCCGATAATGCGCTTTACGCTAATTTTTCCGATGACCAAAGCTTCGAAAATCATCATTAAGCTCATCGCAAAGAAAGCGATAAACATCGCATCCTTGGTGTGGCTAATCGCCATATAGCTACAGAATGGCATGAGGCCGAAGAACAGCGCTGCGCCATAATGAAGAAACTTCTTGCCAAAGTGGCGGAAAGCCTCGCAGATATAAGCGAAGGCGCCCCCGATGATAATCATCTGGATTACCGTGCTAAATGCGATAGCGAGGTTGTTCGGGCCGAATAGCTTGTATCCGATCGCGACCGTCCCGCGTAGGAAGATATTGTGGATGAGCGGGTGGTGACCGTCGAAAGTATCGAGATTGGTCATCTGGTACTCGACATCATAGCCAAAGGCGCCCGGGTAGTATGCCAGGAAGATTGGCAGCCAGCACAGCAAGATGATGCCGAAGAAGATGAAGAAGTATTTAACGGAGAATTTATTAACGAAAGTTTGCTTTTTCGCGCGTGCTTTTGGCTTGCGGTCAAGGAAGAGGAACAGCTTGCGAATCAGGAAGAAGAACAGGGCAAAATAGAGCAAGAATCCGATAATGAAAGACAATGCAGAATAACCCATAATGCCGGCCATAGCGCTGCCGCCAGACTGCATCATGAGAGCCAAAAAAACCGCCGCGATTCCGGAGAATACGCTAAGGCGGCTTGGGCGCTTAAGATTCTTAAGCGCTTTCATACTAGTCGTCAATCTTCTTAACTTGTAGTGCATCGAGCTCGACGGCAGTTTCGCGACCAAACATGGAGACGAGAACCTTGAGCTTGCCCTTGTTGGAGTCAATCTCGGAAATAGTACCTTCGAAGCCCTTGAACGGACCATCGGTGACGGAGACGACCTCGCCGGCAGAGTAGTTGACGGTGAACTTTGGATCATCGACGCCCATGCGCTTCTTGATCTTTTCGATTTCTTTCTTTGAAACTGGAGTTGGCTGGGTGCCAGTACCGACGAAGCCGGTTACGCCTGGCGTGTTGCGAATAATGTACCAAGTAGCATCGGAAAGCTTCATTTCGACGAGCACGTAGCCCTGGAAAATCTTCTTTTCGACGATGCGGCGCTTGCCGTTCTTGATATCGATTTGCTTTTCTTTTGGAACCATGACGTCAAAGATCTTGTCGGCGAAATCTACGCCATCGAGACGCTGACGGATGGAATCGGCCACCTTGTCTTCGTAGCCAGAGTAGGTACTGACTGCATACCATGCGCGAGTACCATCATAGCGGTTAACTGCCATAAATTAGTTTCCTCCCAGGATTTTAGTGAAAATAAGTTGTAGAAGTGCGTCGAGCAGCATGATGATAACTGCGAGTAAGACGACGTATACGATAACTGAAAGAGTCATCTTCCAGGTTTCTTTGCGATTTGGCCAGCGTACCTGACGAATCTCGCGGAAGGCGCCACGGAAATAACCGACTTTCTTGTCTTTTTTCTCGGCCTCTTTCTCAGCTTTTTTCTGAGCTTTGACCTTGGTTTTTGTGTCAGCTTTGGATTTCTTGCTCTCGCTATTCTTAGCCTTGACGCTAACCTTGCGAGTAATTTCCTCAGACTCTTCCTTTGCTTTTGGGGCATCGTCGCGAGCCTTGATTCTGGTGACTTTCGTTGCCATATTTACTCCATTAAAAATAGTCCTTAACGGACTCTGTCAAGAGTATAGCATACTAAAAGAGATAATTCAAATAATCTTTCATCATTCTGGAGCCAGAAATGATGTCGAGATAAGCGATAAGCTCCTTGTGAATCCAGTATTCGAGATCGAAATCATTTTGCCAAGCCTGGGCGGCAACTTCCATCTGGCGATAAAGGTCTTCGCACTCTTCTTCGTCGGTCTTGCCGGAAATCGTGAGGTAATTATCGGAAGGCATATCGGCCACGCCGCCATCATGTGTCGAGATAAGTAAGCCGAGGTTCGCTATGTCCTTCATCCAGCTCGTGCCGCAAGCCTCTAGGCCAACGATTGGCGTGTTGATCGAGCTATTCGCGCCAAGGCTAAGCCCTAGGCCGAGCTCTTCGTCGTAATCTGGCAAATAATGCACGCGCTCCTTGAGTACCGGATGGCTGTCGATGGTATGGAGTACCTTCATGAGGCGCTCGAACATTGTCTTGTCGCCAAGATGGACGCGACCAGAAAGAATATAGTGCGCGTTGTATTTCTCGAGGATCTCTGCGAGCTTGTCTGGATTCGTGAAAGGTAGCCACGGGCGCTTATAATCGACGAAGCGGCGCTTAAAATCGAAGAGCATCGCGTCTTCTGGGATCTGGATGCTGTTGCCGTACTGGTCGGTGCGGCGTGAGAGAATTTCGTTGAGCTTCTGTCGTCCAGCGAGCTTGAGGCGACGAATGTCTTCGGCGCTAACAGTCTCGACCTTCTCGGCCAAAGTCTCCATCGGCGGTAAGTCGAACTTATCGAGGATCTCGTGCTCGTAGTAGTAGTCCATAATTTCTGGGAGTACCCAAGTACGCATATGAATACCATTTGTAACGCTCTTGAACTTCACTTTATTACCGTTAATATCGCGGTAATTGGCGACACGCGCATGAAGCTTACTGACGCCGCTACGAAGCTCGGCAATCTCGACGGTTGGCGTAGAAAGGCGAATCGTTCCATCGGTGAACTTGTCAGAAAGCCAGCGCTTGACGGCGACGCTCTTAATATTCGGGAATACGTATTGCTCGAACTGAGAATAGTGGAAGGTCGCCTCGGCAGCCTGAACGAGTGTATGGTTTGTATAGAGCGTGTGTTTGCGCGTATAGACGACGGCTTCATAAAAATCCATGCCAGAGCTTACGAGCTCATCTAGACGAGCTACTGCCGCGAAGAAAGTCGCA
Source organism: uncultured Candidatus Saccharibacteria bacterium (assembly GCA_947305655.1). GTDB lineage: Bacteria > Patescibacteriota > Saccharimonadia > Saccharimonadales > Saccharimonadaceae > UBA2834. The sequence goes on from CAMZEA010000010.1 coordinate 4,950, forward strand.
ACTTCATTCAGCTGAATAACTGCTGGGCGAAGACCAACCAGCTTCAAAGCCTGATAGCCGCCAAAACCGAGCGCTACCTCTTGATAGAGGCGGTGGTCGGAACCGGATTCGCCAGAGTAAAGCTCGCCAAAGTTTGGCTCAGTTACACAAAGGAAGCGGGTCGAACCGAGCTTCTTCTCGATGACGCTAAGCTCGACTGCGGTCGTCGATGTCTTGATATGAATATTGTCTACGAAATTAAAGCCGAAGTCTTCATAATGCTGCTCGGTATGAAAATCAGTCTGCTGCATATCCTGCATCTTTTGATGCGATTCCCAAGGATAGAACGGGGTAACGAGCACGAAGGGCACAGCGAGCTGCTCGGCGACACGGCGCATATCTGCCGCGAGTACGCCAAGACCACCGCCGCCGCGGATGCCGTTGCTCTTGTCATAAGTCTCAATCGTCCAATAACAATAAGGACGCTCTGGCGAGAGCTTGTGGGTCAATTTGTCGCGCTGGATGGCCGAGTAAAACTCCTCGACGTCCTCAACGCTGTCTAACGGCTGATAGTTATCCACCCTTTTCCTTGGTTAATACTTATGTTTATTGTAGCACGAAAAAGGCCGCAATTTCAATTTTGCGGCCTTCGTTCAGTCAGGTTTCGTGATTATCTCGCTAGCATAGTTCTTTGCTAGCTCAAGCGCGATTTTCTCTAGGAAATATCGCTCAAGGCGGCGCGTCTTACCGTCAGCCTCGCGACCGTCAAATTCTCGCCTAGCCATCTCTGTGCTACTGATTAAGTTGCACGGATGGATTCCGTACACGCCGAGCAGGTTCAGCCCCCTAGTTGCTCCTTCCGGAGGGATAATGGCTACCGGCAGCAGGGCGAATTCGAGCTCCTTGCTAAAAAGATATTCCGAGAGCTTCGTGATCGTGTCGGGCTTGATGGGCTTTAGGCCATCGGCTTGCTCCTTGCTATCGTAGAGATATTGCTTCCGCTTCGCGCTTGGTGCAACCAGAACGATGTTCTTCTCGGCAATAAACTCGGCTGACTTCTCGAGATAGATTGCGCCAAACTCTCTCGTGAGACGTTTGACTTGCTCCTTCGCCTCCGGAGTACGAGCGCGTTTTAGCAGTTTTTTGATCGCGGAAGGCGTAATCATCGGCGTAATCGTGAAGCCGAATTCGGCCAGGCGATCAATCACCGGCGACAACGCCTCATACCAGATGATATTCACCGGGAAGAGGTACTTGTGTGTCGGATAATTCGACATGCAAACACCCATCAGGCGAATAATTTCACCGAGCGACGGGTGATTGAAGCCGATTACGAAGCCGCAACTTGGCCTCGGGAAACTCGGCTGAATTACCGAAGGCGCACCCCTGGCGAAGATAATGGCGAGAGCTGTCTTTAGCGCGATATTAGGCTTGAGGCTATGGTATCTCTTCCGCTTAGCTTTTCTGGCGGCCATATTCATAAAAAACAGGCACGCATATCGTACCCAGAAAAAGCGCGCAATTATGCTGCCGCATCCCAAAGAACTTAAAAGGGAATAGCGGGCATTGCTCATGTCGTCGATAATCTGTTCGGAACTTTTCTGACTGAGTTCATCAATTGAGATTTTCTTTCTCAATTTACCCACCCCCTTTCAAAGAGCGTCTGTGGAATGCCTATATTATACCATTTTTGGCTAAGTATTGGCTTTTTGGCGGAAAAGTGGTAGAATCAAATGGTATCCGAATTAACCGTTGGGGATTCGCCAAGTGGTAAGGCAGTGGGTTCTGGTCCCACCATTCGGGGGTTCGAATCCCTCATCCCCAGCCATGAAGAATAAAAAATGGCCTCTGGCCCATTTTTTATTCTTCACTTCTGGAAGAGGGGTTCGAGCCGGGGTTCGCCAATGCCCGGTCGCTTTAGCGACGACGGCGCATTGTTTATATCCCTCATCCCCAGCCAAAACAAGAAAATATGCCCGCAGGGCTTATTTTTTTGGCAAAAAATGAACCCCGATGGTTAGTCGGGGCAAGAGTCGATTCTTATGAGGATCGACACTTTTCTAGCTAATTGGCGAAGAAGCCTGCATGCTTTTCTATCGGCGCGCATTTCTACAATCGTCATCACGATTGCGCAAATCAGGAAACTTGCTGCCACAATGATGAAGCACCACTTCAGCCAAGATTCATCCGGTATGAAACAAATCTGCAGTATATTGAGCAGGCCGCTAATGATTAGCGCAACCCAGCTGCCTTTTTCGCAAAATCTGCCTACCTTAGATGCGTGTTCGATTTCGGCATGCAACTCTTCGACCGTCATATCATTTTTCATTTTCATAAAGGAACCTCCTTGGGAATAGAATAAATAGGATAATACTATTATAGCACAAGCGGGATAAAAAGTCAATACTAAACCCAAACGAGAACCCCGGCATGGACCGGGGCGTCAGAATCGCCAATTAAGGCTGTTGCTTAATTTGTTCTCGAAGAGTAAAACACTTACGTCCTCGAATGAAGAAAATGATCTGTAGAGTAAGGGGGATTATGGCCAAAAACATGACTACGCGAGCGGAAATCCAGATGATATTTCCGAGAGTCGGAAGATTCGCCCACTCTATAAGTGATCCTGCTATGCCTTGAGTAAGCCATCCGAAGACCATCGTAGCCCAGAACATTGTCTTGCAGCGTTCGGTCCACGTATTGGCTATTATTGCCTCGAGCGCTAGCTCTTCGTAATCCAAATCATTAATCTTTTTCATAAGGTGCCCTCCTGTAAGAGTAGGTATAGAGTGTCTAAATTATAGCACGAAATACGCGAAAGTCAATAGACGGCCCAGCACAGTCGACAAAACCCCCGGCAATTAAGCCGAGGATTCTTGAAGTATTATTCCCATCCTATAATGCGTAATTTCTTCTTCTTAGCAACAGCGAAGATAGTGATGGCCGTGACGAAATTTCTCATGACATTCACCGCCTGCAAGATAATCGCGAGTTTTATCCAAAATGTACAGTAAAACGCGGGTGACGCGATGATTGCGACCACTAACGCGACGTAGCTGGCAAATGTCGCAGCCATGAAGAGGAAAGATAGGATCATATCTTTCCTCGCTATCTCGTGAATCTCCGCCGTTGGCGCGAGTTTCGGGAGCGTTCTCAGATATATTATGCGGACAATCTTGGGCATAATCGCAAGGATTGCTATTATAGCCAGCACCGCGCAGCAGTACGCCGGCATGAAGACAAACCGGGAAATTACCCCAACGATAACCATCGTGAGAGCGATTCCGCCAGTTATCATTACGCCATCAATCAGGACGGCGCCATCGTGATCCAGCTCATTGCTATAGCGGCATTTTTCTTTGGGAACTGTGTTTTCTGCAATACTTCTCATAATGTGCGTGACCGCTAGCCTCGGTCAACCTCCTTTTCTTCTTGTGGCTAGAAAAATGGGATAGATGAATTATAACACATAACCCCCATCTGTAAAGACGGGGGTTATTAGTAAAAAAGGAACTATTCGAGTTCTGACCACTCGCCGGGTTTCCATACGGTTACCGTGACGGGCAGCGGCGTTGTCTCTAGGCGCTCTTCAATCTTGGACGCGATGACTTTAGCTCTCTCGTCATAATACGCGTGAGCAAGGCACAAGCCAAGCAGAATGATAGCACTTACGACGAATACGCCGAAAAAGATTTTTCCAAAGGCTGAGTCTTCGAAAAAACAGGCATATGCACCCGCCGCAAGTGCGGATGCAATCGTGATTGTTGAGACGACTCGCGACACAATGTTGATATTCTGTTCGACGATGCTCAGGTGCTGCAATTCCATATGGAGTTCTTCGACTCCAGAACCTACGGATTTTCTCATAATGTTCAACCTCCTTGAGGCATGTATTTTAGTATTAATATTATAGCACAAGCAGCTTAAAAAGTCAAGAGGAGAGGGGCTGCTGCAAGCAAAAAGGCTCTACCAAATTGGTAGAGCCCCCTCAATCATTATGAGGTTGATTGAAGCCATTAAGACTCCAATAAGGTCCTCGTCACGCTAGGTGACGCCTACAGTTAGCTCAGGAGCTTATTCGCCTCCTTCGCTATCGCCCTGCGACGTGGCCGGAGCCTGGTCGTGGAAGGTGCCTGCGGGGATTACCTCGCCAGGGTCGCCTCCACGGAACTTGTCCGGAGCCTGGTCGTGGAAGGTACCTGCGGGGATTACCTCGCCAGAGTCGCCTCCACGGAATGCCTTAGGGTTAAGGTTAAATACGGTACGTTCATTCTCTGTATGCTGCATATGTGCACACCTCCTGAAATAATGTGGATAGATATCGTACTCTCCATATCAAATCCCGGACAGAGTATAGCATGGATTTGACTAGATGTCAATAATAATGTTAGAAAATCTCAAGCGTGTCGACTTCGCCGTCGACCAAAGTAACCGTCACCTCTATATCTCTATCTCGGACGTCGGTATGAAGCTTGAAGAATAAGCTGTTGCCGGATGCGGATTTTACGACAGAGTTCAGATCAAAAACTACAGTGCCATAACCGACGTTACCATAATACTCTTCAAGAACTTCGTCAAGCTTCGCCTCGATGAAGTCGATATCGTCGTCGGAGAGACCGTATTCAGCTAGGAAGTAAATATCTTCCTCGGCCGGACGTTCCGGCTCCTCGCCGCCGGTGTTCTCTTGGCTATAGTCGGCATTTGGATCGTCTTCTTCGACCTCGATTGTCGGCGCATTCTGATTATTAGATAACAGATATAAAGAGAGGCAGCCAAGAATTGCAAAAATAGCCACAAATAACCCAATAATCAGGAGGACTCGATTGCGAGTCTCGTTATTCTTAGGGGCTTGGGTTTGTGCTGCCGAGGCCATGAGCTCCGACGCTAAGTCGGAATTGTCAATATTTGTCTTATCTATATCTACCATACTTCGAAAAATGTTTTAGATTTTACGAGAGCGCTATCCCAATTGACGGTAATGGTTTTGCCGCCCTTAGACGGGTTTACGACTTTTACGGTATCATTTTTTCCATTATATTTCGCGAAGAGCACCCAGTGGCCACAAGTTTTGTTCTTTTTCTTGCAAGCCGAGAATACCTTGCCAGTATATCCATAACCGCCACCGCTTACGATCACGGCATGCCCATTCTTGAGGGCGGTCTTTGCTCGGCTGCCTTTATTTGAAGTAATTTGTTTATATTTAACACCATAGGACTTGAGGTAATGCCTAACAATCTGTGGGCCATAATTGCCCCAGGCGCTATTGTTTTGGAATAGACCTTTTCGATTCTTGAAGTTGTTTGTGTATTTCTTCATGTGCTCAGCAAAAATCTTTGGGGTGTAATTGCAGCCCGTAACTTGGTTGGTTGCGTTTAGCGAGGCCATCATTGGGCACCCTGATGCGCCAATCTTATAGTTTGGTTTCCAGTTCCTACTAGTGCCTTGACTCGTACCGCCTTTCCACTGGATATTGCCGACGGAAGAGGCGAACTGCCAATAATACTTTACGGAAGAAGATTTGCTTGCGCCATCCTTGCAGCCCGTATCTTTGATGTCTGACGGTTTTTTATCTTTTTCTTTGTCGTTAGCCTTGGTGTAGGTGTGTTTTCTGGAGGGGCTAGTCGTATCGTCGTCGTCATCGAGCGGTAATTCTGGGTCCTCCACGGCCTCACGCCTCGATGACGAGCTAGCAACGAGCGCCTCAGGGTTAGCGATGCCGCCTGGCACTAAAAGATTTGCGATTGCATCTATCATTGTTAGAGCAATAATGCCAACAACAACCTGAGAAAGGCGTTTCCTAGCCGTAATGAGTTTTTGCTCATCATCTTTTGCGACAATGAATTTGATGCCTACGAGCACGATAGCAATTGTGCCAGCAACAGCGGTTGCGCCGCTCATGATACTGACGGCCAAGTTGATGACTTTATTCGTGCCGCCACAGTAACAACCATTCTCGTCGCCAAAGAGCGTCGTGTCGGCGCCTTCTTCTTCCTTTACAGACCCATCGTTGTAAGTATTTGTGCACTTGCAGACAGTCGATTCCGCATGGGCTGGTGCAGGGGTCGCAAAATTAACATAGGCAGCTCCAAAAATGGCTAAGCAAGCCAAAAACACACCAAGCTTATGCTTTTTCATGGCTCTATTATAGCAGAATCTAAACCAAGTCAGAGTTCAAATAGTAGTAATACTCAAGTAGCTCTCTAGAATAGTTCTTGATAATCGGAACTAATGGCTTACCGGGCTCATGCGAAGGCAAAATCAGCATCCTTGTTATGCCGATCTGCTCGACAAAAGACGGGTTGTGACTGACCATTACGAGCGTACCGTCGTAGTCGCGGAAGTTATCGCCGATAATCTTCTGGGTTTCTGGGTCAAAGTGGTTGGTCGGCTCATCGAGAATGATGAGATTTGCGCGCTGGGATAGAATCTTGCAGAGCGCCACGCGCGCCTTCTCGCCTGGCGATAACACGGAGACTGGCTTATTGACGTCGTCGCCATTAAAGAGGAAATTCGACAGAATCCCGCGCATATCCGTATCTGTAAAATCATAGCTCCGAACATTCTCGAGCACCGTGCGATGCTCGTCGAGGATCTCAAGTTCCTGCGCGTAATAGGCGGTCGTCGTGTTCTGGCTAAAAATAATCGAACCCTCATTCGGATATAGTTGGCCAACGATTAATTTAAGCAAAGTGGACTTACCAATACCGTTTTCGCCAACAATCAGGAACTTCTCGCCGCGCGTAAGCTGGAAAGAAAGCTTATCGTACATTGGATCGGCACCCGGATAAGAGAAACTGACGTTTTGGAGCTCAAATGGTGTCTTGCCGGATTGCTTTGATGGCGAAACGTTAATCTCGACCTTCTTGTACTCCTGCTCGCGAGTTTCGAGCTCGGCGAGGCGCTTGTCGAGCACTTTCTCGCGCACATGCCCCTGCTTGATGAGCGCGGTATTGCTACGCTTAGCATTCCTAGCACGCTCTACGAACTCGCGGAGGCGACGAATCTCGCGTTCCTGTTCGGTGACACGCTTGTCTTGGTCGGCCATCTCGGCGGCATACTGGCGGCGGAAAGCCGTGTAATTGCCGTGATAAGTATTCATCTTGTGCGTGGTCTTATTGAGAAATAGTGTCTTGTTTGTTACCGTATCGAGGAATGGCACGTCGTGAGAAATCACGAGCACCATACCCTTATAATTGCGAAGATAATTCGCGACGAATTCCTTTGTCGAGGCATCAAGGTGGTTTGTTGGCTCGTCGAGCATGAGAAGGCCGGCATTCTCGAATAATACCTTCGCGAAGGCAACCTTAGACTTCTGGCCACCTGAAAGCTGCTTCATCGGAGAATCTATTAGCTCCGAAAGCCCCATTTTTTCGACGATTTTCATGAGTTCGTAATCAAAATTTGCAATGTCATAAGAGTCGATTAAATCTTGTAGGCGGTTGATGCGCTCGAGAATTGCTTGACTATCAGGATATTTCGCGAGTTTCTCGTACTCTTCGTTGAGCTGAGCCTGTAGGGAATCGACAGGGCGGCCGTCTGCGATATAGTCCCAGACCGTCACGTTGTCTTGGCCAGAATCGATGCGAATCTCCTGCGGCAGGTAGGCGACGCGCATACTTGGAAGTGTAATTTCGCCCTCATCGAGCTGCTCGAAACCTAGCAGTACCTTAATGAGCGTCGATTTGCCGGCGCCGTTTACGCCCACGATCCCGACCTTATCGGTGGCCTCAAAATTAAAACTGCAATCATCGTACAGTTTCTGACCGCCGAAAGCGAGAGACAAATGTTCGCCTTTCATACCTAAAATTTTAGCACGGAAAAAGGAGGTCTGAAGACCTCCTTCCGAGATTAAATGTGCTTTTGCTTATTTAATCTCCATAACATACGGGAATCGCCCGTACCGTAAGAAATTCCAACAACAGGGATGGTTTTTGATATCCTTTTATCGCCGAAATCCAGATAGTCGGTCAAGTTACTGTTAACAAATTCATAAAGACTTTTTTCGTCTCTGACCTGATCCAACTTAAATTTAATCTGGTAATCGACCGTACTGACACTAGAAATGATCTCAGTGGTCAGTCGTTCGTCTAGCGGCAGAAGACCGCCATTGCGGAGGTATCTTACGCAGATATTCCATTCACGGAGGGGGATAATCTGATCGAAGCAAGTAATGATGAGACCATTAAATGCATCCGGGCCGCCGCAGCAAGAAATTGCGTAGGCCATCATCGGAAGATCGAGTGCCCCAGCACGAACGGGACCACGGAAACGGTTTTCGCTTCTTCGTGGCGCAATACCAAGATCCTTGCGGAGCCTGGGCCTGTAAGTAGGCATCGGACCGGGGTTGTGGCGATATTCGTAAGCCCTATGAACGCCGTAGCGCTTAATGGGGCCTTTGTATCCTGCCAAACGCAACCTCTGGTCGAAAAGCTGAGGAATGGTCCTCAAATTACTTACAAACGGCTTAAAGCCGACCTGAGCGTCCGCCAAGACGCCGTGTGACCTCTCGATGACGGCAGTTCCGGGAAATTTTCTTAACGCTTCCGGCAATGTCAGGAACTGAAGTCTTACGCCGACGAACTCGTAGGCGTCTACTACAGATTCGAGCAGCATATCGCCCTCGTCATTGAACCATTTGCTGAGGTCGTTAAAGATTTCCTGGTCCTTCTTGTAGCGAGCCTGGTCCTCTTTTGTGGCATTCTCGGGCAGAGCGGGTAATGAAAGATCCTTGATGAGCATATACACGTGATCGCGTGTGTCTAACAATTTTCTTCTCACTACATCTCTAGCACGGAGTTCGCCTGCATAGAGTGCGCGTTCCGGGGCATCTGATGCGCGGAAATATGCCTTTCCGGCGCCAGAACCGAGGGTACCGCGATTCTTCTTGACCTTTATCAGCTCCATGATCTGACTCCAGGCCTTGTGATAAGGGGTGATTACAATTGCGCTTGGATCGCACCAAAGTAAATTTTCCCAAGGGTCCGAAACGAGCTTCCTGCCAGTAAGGCTGTCCAGCTCGGCTTTTAAGTCCTGAGGGTTGATGAGGGCCATGTCGGAAAGGAATGTGGGGATCGGATTCTTCTTGAAAGAACCAAAACCCAAATAACCAAACTCGACATTCTCTTTGCCAATCCTCAAGGTGTGTGTCTTGCCACTCCCGACTTTTATACTCACGCCAGATTTAACCTTGTGAGTAAGAAAGTCGTAAATGACCCGGGAGACAGAGCTGCCTACCGTTAAGCCTACAAAATCGGCTACATCTGTAGTAGCGATTGGTTTTGAAACAGTGTCCATGTTGTGCTTCCTCCTGTGGAATGTAAAGGTTCGTTAGCCAATGCCAACCTTCTAATTATAGCACAGAACAGATAAAAAGTCAATAGAAGCATGAGCATTTTAAGGGGTGTATAATGGAATTATCCTACTTGCAAAGGAGGTGAGGACGGATGGCGTTGATAACAACTAATCCTAACGTCAACAAGCATCATCTGTTGTACCCTGAAACTGCGTATACCAACTGCAAAGTAAAAGACATCATAATCTTGAGGGATTTCTTTGTCGTAGAGACGCCGAAGTTCTTCCACGCCGATCTCCACCAGGAGTTGGATAACAAGCACGGTATCTCGATTGCGCAAATTCAGATTGGTCCGGAGTATTTGCCGGACGAGAGCACCTTAGAAAAGCTAATTGAAGCGTTCAAGGCCGAAAAGGCCACCAAGCTGGATGGAAATCGAACACCTGAGGATTACCTTAGCTGGATAATCTATCATATTCCTTATGACAGCAACCATAAGGACTGCTGGTGGATTTCTGACCAACTTCGTGACCAATTAGCGTACTTCAAAAACCACCCGAAGGAGGCGCGGCTGCGCTTGTAGCCGCCCCTCCATTTTTCTTATGCTAAAATATTAGTAATGGATAGCGAAAAACCGGAAAAAATCTTCGACATCGATGGCTACCTCGGCAAGGCACCCGAGGAAGAGCTGATTACGCCTGAAAAACAATCTGTTGAGCCCGAAAAGGCAGGCGAAATTGGAGCAGAAGCTGTGGATGTCGCAGAAAAGACCGCAATCGACCCCGTTCAGCAGAAGCTAAAACGCAACCGCATGATTGTTGGGCTGGTCCTCGGCACAATCGCTCTAATCGCAGGTGTTTTCGTGCTGATTGATTTAATCGACAAGCATAGTTTTCTTGAGCGTAGCCGTGAAAACTATCGGCAAACCCTGGCGACGCTAAAAGATAACGAAAAAGCCTTTGACGAAGCTTTTAAGGAATATAGCTACTCCGTTTATGGCCTTAGCGGCGCGCCGAAGGCGTCTGATATTTACCCGACCGAAAAAGAGATGACCGCTGCCAGCCATAACTGTCTCCGCCATTTCGACATAGATCTACGCGAATTTGCGCTACTTAAGAAGCGCGACGAGGAAAAAGACGACTATGTCGAGGCTAATGACGAATATGGCCGCATTAGTAGCAACTACACTAGGGCGGCCGCCTCGCTGGACGTTTGTCGCCAGGATATTCTTGAGCCAATTGTGAGCGCCTTTTCGATTGAATATGGCGAAATCCGCTTCGAGCCAAGCAAGACGGGCTATCTCGTCTATTTACCGTCCAAAATCGGCTACACGGGCGACCGCCCAATCATGAATGCGGCACTCAGTTTCGCGCTCTACGATAAAAGTGGCAGGGTTGTCGTCGGCACGAAGGGGTATCTCGAAAAATCATTTGACGATACCGTTAATACGATCCGCAAGATTGATTTTGACCCATTCCAGATTAAAGCGCAGAATGGCGGTGTCATGCGTCAATCAATCGGCGAAAGCGACAAGGGCAAGTATCTCAGCAACGAGCTAGGCGTATACTCGATCTCTGGCAAATTCCAGATTGCTGACGACTAATAAGTCTTGCAAAAAATCCGGCCGTCTGCTATAATCTACCCCAAGAGTTTCGTAAGCTCTCTTTGTTAATGCTGGACAATTAGAGCTTTATCAGCAATATCAATTATTAAATAAAGGATTTTTTGTGCCTACAATCAATCAATTAGTGCGTAAGCCACGCCAGACCGCTGCAAAGAAGTCCAAAGCTCCTGCACTCGGCTCCATCGTGAATACGCTCAAAACTCGTTATTACAAGCAGGCTGCTCCGCTCAAGCGTGGCGTCTGTGTCAAGGTTACTACCAAGACTCCAAAGAAACCAAACTCCGCTCTCCGCAAGGTCGCACGTGTGCGCCTTACCAATGGTCAGGAAGTTTGGGCTTACATCGGTGGTGAAGGTCACAACCTCCAGGAGCACGCAGTTGTGCTCGTCCGTGGTGGTCGTGTTCCAGATCTTCCAGGTGTCCGCTATCATATCGTCCGCGGTACGCTCGATCTTCAGGGCGTCCAGGGTCGCAAGCAGGGTCGTTCTAAGTACGGCGCGAAGAAGGAGGGTAATTAATTATGCCACGTAAAGTTACTGCTAGCTTGCAGCGCAAGGTCTCTCCAGATCGCAAGTATCAGAGCGTGCTCGTTCAGCGCCTCATTAACAAGTCTATGCTTAACGGCAAAAAGCAGGTCGCCGAGCGCGCCGTTTACGACGCAATCGAAGGTGCCGCAAAGAAGCTTAAGAGCGAAAACCCAGTTGAGGTTCTCGAGACCGCTATCAAGAACATTAGCCCAGATTTCGAAGTTAAGTCCCGCCGTGTCGGTGGTGCTAACTACCAGATTCCATTCCCAATCGCTGGTCATCGCCAGTTGCATTTCGCAATGAGCTGGTTGGTCCAGGCTTCCCGCGAACGCTCTGGCATGCCATATGCCAAGCGCCTTGAGGCTGAAATTGTCGATGCCTACAACCAGGCCGGCAACGCCTTCAAGAAGAAGGAAGACTGCCATCGTATGGCAGAGGCAAACCGCGCATTCGCGCACTTTGCCCGCGGTTAATCTCGATATTGAGAATAAAAAACTGCCCAGTTCCGAAATGGAGCTGGGCGGTTTTTGTTAGTCCGCTTTCCAGGAATTGCCGTCTGATGTTACGTATTCGCCCTTTACGGGGTCATAACAGATAGCAGGTCCGAGATTGCTTTCCTCACCCTCAGGATGTTCCTGAGAGTAAGTAATGCCCGTGTCCGGATCCTGGTAAGCCCAGGATTTTGCTGTTTCGGGCTGCTTGGGTCCGAAGTTGAACAGAGAGCAGATGAATGCGATGATCACTAACAGAAATTTCATAAAAGGTACCTCCCTAGTTTTAGTCTCAAGGACTGTATTACGTCTATTATAGCATAAGCGGTATAAATTGTCAAGAGAGACGGCAGGAAATTTGGTATAATGAGGCCATATTGTAAGAAAATGCAAAGTTCTTTGAAAGAGAGGTATCAATGTGGAACAGAAAGACATCAAGAAAACACCTGTTACGCCGCCGGAAGGCGGAGGGCTGAAAGCTATCGACAATGTCGTCGATAATGCAATTAATAAAGTATTCGCAGAATACTATAACGAAAAGGACGTCAGGGGTAGCATTGATGTTTCCGTTGAAGGTCCTGACCCCAAGAAAGAACATAGCTACACGGTTTATGCCAGGCTTGGGTATATGTTAGACTACCATAATTGTCGAGCAACCCGCATAGTAATTGGCGACAATGAATACTCGGTTAAGGTACACGTCTCCGTAGTAGATCAGAAGCATAAGGCGTCTAAGGCGATCGCAGAAGATCTCGTTAATGATGTCATAAAAGGCATTCTTTATGGAATGCCGCCTGATAAGTCGGAGGGGACATTTGTAGCGGCGCTTCGCTATCTTATCCTCGAGAATGCTGGCTATTTTACGAAGCCAATGCTTTATGCGCAGGCAGCAAAAATCGGCATTACGGACCGGAAAAGAGTCGATCGGGTTCTTAACGGATTGATGGAAGACGACATTATTGTTTTAGTCGATGTCAGCATGGACCCTGAGATTCCTGACCCTGATATGCCCGGCAAGGCGTTTCGTAGAGCTGCGGTTAGTTAGGCCTCTTATAATCCCGTCACGATAATTAGTGGCGGGATTTTTGCTATAATGAAAATATGAATAAGCATACGCTTATCTACCAAATTTATCCTTCTTCGGTGGGCGACCTGAGAGATATTGCGGCAATCATCCCGCGAATCGCCGAAAAGCTTCACCCGGATTATATCTGGCTGAACCCGTTTTTTGAGAGCCCATGGAAAGACGGCGGTTATGACGTCTCGAATTACTACCGCATCGAGCCGCGCTTTGGCAAAATGCAGGATTTTCACCACCTGGTAAAAGTGGCCGAGAAATATAATATCGGAATCTTGATCGATCTCGTCATTAATCACACGAGCGACCAGCACGAATGGTTCAAGCTCTCCGAGCAGCACGATCCGCAGTACAAGAACTACTATGTCTGGCTCGACCGCCCGCTCAACTGGCGTTCGTTCTTTGGTGGCCCAGCCTTCGATTATTCCGCCCAGCGCGACGAATACTATCTTCACCTCTATGATAAGACGCAGCCTGACCTAAATTTTAATAATCCGCGGGTCGTCAGAGAATTCGAAAATATCGTGGATTTCTGGCTCGCTAATGGCGCGGCGGGATTTCGCGTCGACTCAGCTAATGTCCTTGCCGAATCGGATCTAAAGAAGGGGCGTATTCCGGGCCTACCTGGCTTCTTCCATTATTATCAGAAGCCAAAAACCGTTAAGATTCTCGAGCGCCTCTTCGCGAAACGTAAATGCTATACGATTGCGGAGCCAGTCGGTGGCGAATTCTTTAGTAAGCGAAAGTTCCATGAGCTCACCAAGCGTGCATTTAGCGCCAGTTTTAATGTTGGCACACTAGATATAGCGGACTCGTTCTTCAGCAAGAAGGATAAAGTCTATCCGATTAGATACAAAAAATGGCTCAAGAAGCTCTCCGAATGGGCGCCCGAGCCGAAGTTTTCGATTGCCTTTGAGTCGCATGACGCGCCGCGTGCGCCGAGTCGTTTTAACACGGACCCGCGCATTCTTGCAATGCTCCAATTCTTGCTGCCGAGCTATAATCCATGCATTTACCAGGGGCAGGAGCTAGGCACCGAGAATGCCGAGCTCAGCAACAACATCCAAGACTATCCAGGCATTCAGTCGCGCCAGGTCTATCGCCGACTCCGTCGCAAAGGCAAATCTAAGGAAGAGGCGATGCGCGTCGTGAAACTTACATCGCGCGATAACGCGCGTCAGCCAATCGACTGGGGCGAGTATATTCTTCAGGGCGCGCGCGAAGAGTCGGTGCTGAATTTCTATTCGCGGCTCATAGAGCTCTGGCGCAGCGATCCGGTAATCGCTGACGGCAAACTGAAAGTTCAGAGAATCACGAAGAACGGCGTTTTCGACTTCGAGCGCAGCCTAAATCGCAAGACCTACAAAATCCATCTAGATTTTACCGGCAAGACAAAATCTACTCTGATAGATGAAAAAGGCGAAACCGTCATCAAGGCATAAAAAAGCCCGCCGAAGCGGGACTTTTTTAGGTGACGAAGAATGCAGCTACGTTGCTGCTATGAATGTTAGTCTCAATCCTACGTTCACCGGCGAGAGAATCGAACACCTTGATGAAGTTGAAATGTTCTTTAATGCCATATTCTGAGCAGTATTCGTCTAGCAGGCTAGATAGATTGAAGCCATCCCAACGATAAAGGACGAAGGCCTTAGCGACATATATCGACGGTTTCTCATTGACGGTAAGCAACGTCTCTAGGAGCGGCTCGAAGACGAGCATCTTTATAGTGTCGTAGAGTGTGCCACTTCTTCCGCTAATCAAGCGGAAATTTGCCTCTAAGAGAGAGACTCCGGCGCATCCATACTCCCATTTTTTGTCGCCGCATTCATTCGGAAACGGTATGGGGATATTTTTTCGCTCAAATGTGACCGGGTTAATCCCGTCCTCAACTTCTCCCAATGAGTCGTCGCCGGTCGAACGCTTGATAACGTATACGGCTGGCTTGCCGAGGATTTCGTTGTTTGCCGGAATGTTTGGGAAATGGAATTTGATGTAAAAGTCGAATACCCAACCATATTCATCTTCTATCTCTCTGAGCATTTCACGGAATGACTTTGTGTAGCAATCCATAAAGTAACAGAATTGCGGATTCATTAAAAATTCGACAGATTTGCCGACATCAATAATGTCGTCCGATGTGCCCTCGGCGCGCTTGAAATAGGAACGAACCTGAAATCCATTAGAATCTTTACCGCCCATTAGTTATCACCTTCTTTCTTTATGAAATAGAATGGCGGATTACCTCTAGCTTCGGACGGCGGACGACGAAAATCGTCAGCGGCTTTATACGTTAACTGGCCGTTAAGGTATAAAACATCAAGACACTTGTCTATC
This sequence comes from uncultured Candidatus Saccharibacteria bacterium, assembly GCA_947305655.1. Classification (GTDB taxonomy): domain Bacteria; phylum Patescibacteriota; class Saccharimonadia; order Saccharimonadales; family Saccharimonadaceae; genus UBA2834. The sequence goes on from CAMZEA010000010.1 coordinate 20,271, forward strand.
AGTGAAGCATCGTCGATGCCAAATGGCTTGGCCAGTTTCATGATTTTTCCTTTTGTGAACGTGTTGTCTTTGATTCGCTTAATGAGCTCCATCATCGTGTTGAACCTTGCGGTATACGAGTATTCGCAGTCGTTCATCATCAGCGCTACTATCTTTGCAGCAATCGCGTCAGAAGCGGGCATTGTGCCAACGTCGTCTACGTAGACAAAGTCATTCGCCTCGGTGTCGATGGCAATATAAATGCTAGCGAGCACGTTGCCGATTGGATAGTAGAAGTAGAATTTCTTGCTGGGCTGAAAGACTCCCTTATAGCCATTCCGGCGACGAGAAAAACTGACAATTCCAGTCTCTGGTTTTGTAGATTCGCGCCATGGCTCTAGGGCATAAGACAAAGTGCCTCTGCCGTAGTAAACGATGTCAAAAGGAAAATCCTCTTCGAAGCTCGAAATGGCGGTGCGTACGCTAGATTTAATTACTTCTTCCATCATTGTGAGCTCTTCGTCATAAAGGGAGCCCTCCTCGCGTTTTCTAACAGAGAATCTTAGCGGGGATTTGCGTTTAGACTTCTTTGCTTTTTTCGACATTCAATCACCTCCTAGCGATTCTGTTACTTCGACAGCCTGGCGGCCGGCGAGCCTCTCGTGGACGATCCGCTCAGCCTCGTGCTCGTCGGCGTCATAAGATTTGAACCCGTAGGACTCGAGGAATCGGAAGAATTCAGTAAGACATCTCGCTTCATCCTTTGGAAATGCCTCAATGACATTGCAAGCGGTATCTACTCTAGCCTTATGCGCCAGAGAAGCTTGGTCGGGAGGCATCTTGCGGAGAGACTCCATTACGGATTTGATTACTCTCATCTCGAGAAGAATCTCGAATTTCTCAACGTCATCCTTCTCGCAGTGCCTGCCTGTATCAGTTAGCCCCATGACCAACTCCACCTCGAGTTTAGTGCCGTCCGAGAGATAGTTATAGAACCGAACCGATGGCCGGCGTGGACCGTAACGAACCTTCATTTTCCCGCCCCTACTCAGCTCGATAATATACTGGTCGAGAGTACCTTCGACCCGGGTATAGATATCTACGTAGCCTATGAAATTACTGAACTCGAAATGCCTACTGAGACCAGAGAAGGCCTTTTTGACTTCATCTGCTACGAAGCCTGCGTACTTTACGTGTTCGGGGCTGACGGCAGCATCGTCAGTACAGCTAATCTCGTCTAATTCATAGCCGCCACTATGTGGCAAAAAATTAAGGAGACCATCTTCATTCTCGTACCGATAATCTAAAAAACATAGCAATTTAATCACCTCTTTCAATGTGCGTATTTTGCAGTTTCTGCAATAATGATGCAATAATTATGACATATTCTGGGTAAATTGTCTATTGACCCTTGCGTCAAGATAGAAAAATATGCTAGAATATCCTCCAAAGCACTTAGGGGCTATTATTACTAATGCTTAAAATTATTAAATAATAAAGGAAAATATGGCAGAAAAAGTTACAGACTTGTCCAAGTACCGCAATATCGGTATTATTGCGCATATCGACGCAGGCAAGACTACGACCTCTGAGGCGATTCTTTATCGCACGGGTCTCAAACATAAAA
>CAMZEA010000011.1 GCA_947305655.1 uncultured Candidatus Saccharibacteria bacterium
TTGTAATGGCGGGCCCGACGCGACTCGAACGCGCGACCTCCTCCGTGACAGGGAGGCGCTCTAACCAACTGAGCTACGAGCCCTTACTTGAGCTATTATAGCCGATTTCCGCATGGAACGCAAGTAATTTGTGATATAATACTGATATTGCCGTTGTAGCTCAGCTGGCAGAGCAGCTCATTCGTAACGAGCAGGTCGCTGGTTCGATCCCAGTCAACGGCTCCATTTTTTTGCCTTGAAAAATTGAATCAATTATACTGCTCATGGTAAGATATAGATATCGTGAGAGGTAAAAACAACATTATTTCGCGCAATCGAAAACCGATTGTTTTTGCGTGTCTTTTGTTGGCCGTTGTCGGCATTGGTTTTACGATTGCCTATAATAGCGACAGCTCAGTGATTGGCAATGGCTTCGGTGTGGCGAGCTATAAGACCTCTGTTTCAGAATCATTTGTGTCGCCTTTGAATTGGAGCCCATGCGACGAGGCGCAAAAACTGGTGACGGCCAAAAATGAAAGCTCGGTCGACGTTTCGGTGCGCCTAAAGTATAACGAGTACTGGTTAGCCTCTGATAACATAACACGTTTGCCGCTAGAAAAGGATGGCGTGCGCTTGGCTTTGATTGTATTCCAAAACGAAGACGATTGGGAGTTGAAGGACGACGGATATTATTATTACAAGAGCGCGCTTGCCCCAGGAGCGACGACGAGTTCGCTCTTTGAAAAAGTTGTTTTTAATTGCGAAGCAAATATGAGCGGGGAACAAACTTGTACGGAGACGGCCTCTGGTATTGTTTGCGAGAAGACCGTGGACGGTTACGAAGGTGCTCATTATCATCTGAATGTTCGCGTAGAGACTGCGCAGTCTGATGTTGCATCCGATCATTGGGCAAGCATTGCGAAAGAGAGCATGATTATGCTCGATGTAGCGCGCCGTTATTATCCGGTGAATGAAATAAAGCGTTACATTGATGTGCTGTCTGTAAATAAGAATTCGACTTTGCAGATGCATTTTACCGACGACCAGAATGTCGGGATTGAGTGTAACTATTTGGACCAGACGGCGGAGAATGCTACCTTCGAAAACGGAGTCTATACCAATCCGGTTACCGGTAAAAAATTCCTTAGTTATGCTCAGGTAAGAGAGTTGATGAATTATGCGGATGAAAAAGGCGTCGAGTTTATCCCAGAGATTGATATGCCGGCGCATATGACTGGCTTCATTGATCTTGCCGTAGAGAAGTTCGGCTATGACGCAGTGCGAAGCCATGAGAATGGTTTTGCATGGGGGACCGGCGACGAGGCGGGAAATGTGGATATTTTGAGGCAGCAGGGAAAGAACTTTATTAAGGCTTTGTACGACGAGTATACGGAGTTTTTCAGCGATAGAAAGTATTTCCATATGGGTTTTGATGAATATACTTTCCGCATAGATGAGAAAATTGCCTTCGCAAATGAAATGTATAACTACCTTGCGCAAAAAGGATTTAAGGTCAGGATGTGGAGTGATGCCGTTACGAAGACGAACATTGATGATCTAAATACGAATATTGAGATTATTTATTGGGGCTGGTGGGCGGACGTCGAGGAATACGGTTATGCAACTGTTCCGGATTTTCAGCAGCGTGGGTTTAGGCTGATTATTACGAATAGATTCTATCTATTCTTTGTTCCGTCAACTCAGACAATGACGGCAGAGAATAATGCGCGCACGATTCGCGATATTCGCGAAACATGGGAGCTTGATCGCTGGAACTACACTTATCCAAGCAAACTCGACACGAGAAATGGCATTCTAGGAGGTGCGGTTTGTATTTGGGGCGAGAACTCGGCTGGCGTGAGTGACGAAGCGATTTTCCAGCAAGGCTCAGCGATGTATAACGCGATGTATCCTAAGCTTGATGCGCCATCATCTGTGGGCGGAAATTGACATTCCTATAACCATAAGCTATATTTAAAGATAGGAAAAGGTCGATGAAGAGATTAAAAGAGAAAAAGAGCAAAAAGTATCTTTTGATTACCCCTGTTTTGGCTTTGGCGGTGGTGGGCGTTGGTATTTGGGTCGTCTATGCGATGAGCCGCAATACGACGAATATTATCAGCAATATCCCTGTCGGCACCAACTCGGTCCAAATTATCGACAATTCTGATGCCGGCTTTGGCCGCAAAGAAGTGTCTTTCGTGAATAACAATACGAGCGACATTTCGGTTCTTCTCCGAATTGGCTATAGTGAAACCTGGAAAGACTCCGGCGGAAATGCGATTAGCAATGTCTATAACGGGAACAATGTCGTAACGAAGACTTGGACGGATGCGTTTAATAATGATTTTGTTTCTGGCGGCGACGGGTGGTACTACTACAAAAAGCTTCTTGCCCCGAGCGCGACCGTAAAAGTTATTACGGCAATTACGCTTGACGAGCCGGCGTATGCGGCATATGATTATGATTTGAATTTCCGCTTTGAGGCGATTCGAGGAAATGCGACTGCGGCGACTCAGCTTTGGTCGAAGACGGCGACAATTAATGATGAAACTGGCGCGGTTACATGGGCGTTCTAAGAATCATTGTCAAGATTTTGAGCTGGATTTGTTACATCTTAATCGGAATTTATGCGTTGATTTGCGCGCCTATGATTTTTGGTCTGAAGCCAGAGGTCGTGACTACCGGATCTATGATTCCGGCATATAATATCGGTACGATTATTTACTATAAAAAGGTCGATCAGGCCGAGATAAAGGTCGGCGATGCGATTTCGTATAAGATGGGAAATGGCGAAATTGTGACGCATCGTGTGGTCGAAATTGAAAATGGAAATTATATTACGAGGGGCGATGCGAACAACGTGAACGATTCTTCGCCGGTTGCTTATAGCGACGTCGAGGGGAAGGTGGTTGGCCCGGTAATACCGGCGCTAGGATTCGGGGTTGCGTTCATAAATACGCATATCTTTGTGATTTTCATCGTGGTAGGTATACTGCTGGCGGAATTCTTGCTAAGCAATATAAAACGTGATAAGATAAGCGTAAGCGAGAAAGGTCAAGAACAAGGGGAAGAAAAACAGGCCTAGCTCATTGAAGAGATTATTCAATAACTTAAATAATGAAAGGGAATAAATGAAGAACAAAAAACCTATCATCGCGCTCGTCGCATTGGTCGCAGTTGGCCTCGTCGGCGCAACGATTGCTTACTTCACAAGCGAAGTGACACTTGATAACGTTTTTACAACTGCAACCTACAAGACCAAGACGACTGAGACTTTCTCGTCTCCTACTGATTGGCTTCCAGGTACCACTACGCCAAAGACCGTCGTTACTGAGAACGAAGGTACAATTCCAGTGGTCGTACGCGCAAGCATGACGGAGAACTGGAAAGATGACCAGGGCCAAGATGTGACGGTTTCGGACTATCGTGACTACACGACGATTAACTTCACGAATATCGGCACCGGTACGAACGAATGGACTAAGGTTGGTGATTACTATTACTTCAACCGCCAGCTCGCTGCAAAGACCGCTACGACGACTGACGCTACGACGACTTTCATCGAGAGCGTTACTTTGAACGCGGACGTTGCTTCTAGCCAAACTTGCACCGAATCCGGTACGATTGGCCAGGGCACATATACGAAGACTTGTACGACCGGTATTACCGGTATCGGCAAGGGTACTTATACTTTGACAATTACCGTTGAGACTGTTCAGGCCGATAAGTGTGCGCAAGCATGGACCGGTGCTCCAACGAGCATCTGCCCAACCAATTAATTCGTAAAACAAAAATTTAAAATTACAGGAGTAGTTGATGAAGAAGATATTTATAGCATTGTTCGCTAGTATCATCATCGCTACTCCTGTTTTTGCGGAAGAGAAAAATAAGGTCTACGTCTACGAAAAAGACGAGAAGATCTATTATGACAGTAGGTTATTCGATGATCGATTTATGGTCCATGAGAATATGATTCCTGGGGATTCGTACAGTGATTCGCTCGTGGTCGAAAATGGAACATCGTATGAGCATGATATTTATTTTAAAATCCTTGTAGATGAGTCGAATTCTAATGACGCCAACGATTTGCTCGACTATATCGCGATGAAGGTTTACGTTAATGACGAGCTTTTCTATGACGGCAAGGCGAAGGGCAAGGACTATACGGACGAGGGCGTAGATTTGACGGACGCGGTATTTATTAAACGTTTTGCGCCGCGCGAATCGGTGACAATGCGCGTAGAGACGCATTTTGACGAGAATTATGAGGATCTAGACAATCATGATGTTGCGCATACGCATTGGCATTTCTATTTGTCTGATCAGCCGGAGAAACCAATTGAGATAAACCCGCGTACGAATGACGATTTTTCGCCGTGGTATTTCGTGATATTCGGCGTTTGTGGCGCTGCGCTTGTTGCGGTGATTGTTTACGAAGTTATTCAAAAAAAGAAAGATAAGAAAAAGTAGAAGGATATCCTCGCTGTCGTGAGGATATTTTTTGTTCAATTTATGGTAAAATAAGGATATCGCTATGAAAGAATTAGCTGAAGATTTTAAGTCGATTGCGAAAAAAGATCGAAACTTGTTTTGGTGGATGACCATAGATTTTCTGCTTAGTTTATGGTTGTTTTTGATACCGCTTTTTAATCTCAATACTGGCCGCTCGCAGCCATGGTTGGTTTATTCCGATGTGAATGGCGGTTATGATAAGAGAGATTGGTGGTATTTGTTTGCGTTTTCTATTGTTGCTTTCACGCTTGGCGTCGGGCATATTTTACTTGCAGCACGTCTATATACGAAGAAGGGAAAGGACATTGCGCGTCTCTTCCTTGCGATTTCAACGATTATTATAATTATCGGGATTGCGATTCTGTTGAATCTCCTCGGAGAAGGTTAAATGTCGAAAGTGATTGAGGTCCCGGTCGGGAAACGTTCGTTGAAATATCGTTTTTTTGAAATTTTGCCGCTCGCTTTGAGCGCTACAATGATTGCTTTATTGTTTATTCTATCGGCAATTAATCCGGTGCTTGCTTCGGCATATTTGCTTTTGATCGTGATTATGAGCTTCGTGAAGGCAATTGGGGTGGCAATTCGGACGATTCAGGGCTACAAGATGCTTAAGAGAGGCGTGAAAGTTAATTGGTCGAAGCGTTTGGCTGAGCTAGAGGATGCCGGCGCTAGTTACAATAAGCTGGCCGGAACAAAGAGCGAGGCATACGACTATAAGCAGCATCTTCGCAATTTGCGTATGGTAGCGGCGGCCGAGGAAGGGTATTTCCCGAAGCCGAGCGAGATTTACCATGCAGTAATTGTGACGATGTATAACGAGACGCTCGACGTGCTCACTCCGACTTTCGAGAGTCTCGTGAACACCGATTATCCAAAGGAGCAGATGATTATCGTTCTTGCCTACGAGGCACGTGGCGGTGAAGCCGCTGAGAAGGTCGCGATGACGCTGCAGAAGAATTATGGTAAGAAGTTTGGCGCATTCTTAATGTCGAAGCATCCAGATGGCCTAAAAAACGAGGTTGTCGGCAAGGGCGGCAATATTACTTACGCTGGCAAGATGCTCAAAAAATATGTAAAAGAGCAGAAGATGCGCTATGGCAATGTAATTGTAACGACGCTCGATAGCGATAACCGTCCACACAAGTGTTATTTTGACCAGGTGGCGTATGAATATATTGTTCACGAAGATAGAAAGCGCCTCAGCTACCAGCCAGTTTCGTTATTTACTAATAATATTTGGGATGCGCCTGCGGTGACGCGTGTGATTGCATCGACGAACTCGTTCTGGAATATTATTTGCGCGATGCGTCCGCATGCGCTCAGAAATTTTGCGTCGCATTCGCAGCCGCTTGACGCGCTTGTAGAGATGAATTTTTGGAGTACGCGAACGATTGTGGAAGATGGGCATCAGTATTGGCGTTCCTATTTGTATTTTGACGGAGATTATGAAGTTTTGCCGATTCGTGCACCGATTTATCAGGACGCGGTGCTTTCGAATACGCTCTGGAAGACGCTAAGGGCTCAGTGGGTACAGCTCAGACGCTGGGATTATGGGGCAAGCGATGTAGCATATGTCGGTGACAATTTATTCTCGAAGAAGCGAACGGCGCCGATTATGGGTTTACTCCCGAAGTTCATTCGTTTGCTCGATGGCCATGTGACGCTTGCTGCGACTGCGCCGATTGTGATGTTCGGCGGTTGGGTGCCGATGCTATTCAGCGCCCATACGCGCGATTTAGTTTCGCATAATTTGCCGATTGTGGTTGGTTATGTTGAGGCGGTTGCGGCGTTGGGCATCTTTGTCTCTCTTATTTTGTCGATCAAAATGCTTCCGCCAAAGCCGGCAAAATACCGAAATACGAGGAAGTATATGATGGTTTTGCAGTGGGCGATTTCGCCATTTATTTCAATCATTTATTCGTCGCTCTGCGCATTTTATTCGCAGTTTCGCCTCGCGTCGGGGTTCTATATGGAGAAATTCGACGTTACCGACAAGGCAGTAAAGAAATAGTTAGTGTAAATCGTCAAAATTATTGAACTTATGCTTCACGAGAACGCGTCTGCGCGTTATTTTTGTTGCAGACATTAATGTGGAGGTAAATATGGCAGGGCCATGAGAGGTTTTTGTTGCGTTAAAAAAGATAAAAATAGGAGGAAGATATGAATAAAATACTGATTGGTTTGCCGGCTATAGCGGTAGCAATATTTGCATTCGCCTCAAGCGCATCGGCCGCGGGAAATGTGATGTACTCGTCGATGCCGAGCGGAAGGAAGTCGATCCCGATTACGAGGCGAGTAACGAATATTGGAGGCAAGATCAATGCCAGCTTCAAGTTTTCTTTGGCGGAAAAAGAGGGGAACCCTGCGCGCGTGAGAGGTTTGCAGACTTCGACTGAAGTCAATGTGATAAATGGCGGCCCGGATCAGACTGGCGTTTGGAAGTCGAATAATTCTTTGTATCTTGGTAATATGTCATTTAGTAAGGTTGGCGATTACGCGTTCGTGCTGACGGAGACGTATTCGAGCGACGAAGAAAACTTCCCGCGCGACACGAATGAATATGAAATATACTTTCGCGTAACGAATAAGCTGGACGCAAATAATAACCCAACTGGCGAGTTTAATATTGAGTTGATGGATTATTTGTGGAGCAAGAAGGCCGACGGAAAGGTTGGGCTAGACGAGGCGATATTCGAATCGGTAGGTAACTATACGCATATAAGTCTCGAGAACATGGTGACCGGCAATGCGGCCGATATGGACAAGTATTTTAAGTATGAACTCAGCTTTGATGGCGTGATAGATGGCACGGTTTTGACGGTTTCTGGCCAGGACGCCCAGATTGATTATGACGGCGAAGAAGTTTCGACTGCTAGCGAATATACGTTTGGTGACGCTCCGCTGACGGTGTATTTGAAGCATGGTCAGACTGTGTCGATCGGCGAACGCGTAACGCGTGGGGTTACGGTCAATGAACTGCCGCAGGGAACGAGCTATACGATTACGAAGCTCGATGACGATGGATATACGACGAGCCTCGACGAGCAGGAGGTTTCAACAGTTACGAAGACGGTCGCACGGAATGATTCCGAAGATTTTGCGGCGCATAATACGACGGTGGCGGGGAATAATAAGGAAGCGTCGGTGAATACCGGCATAATGCTAAACGTCTTGCCGTTTATAGGCCTTGTAGCCGTGAGCGTGGGCGGGCTGTTTGCATTTAGGAAGATTGCGGCATAGAACTCTTCGAGTTCTCATCTCCTACATAGTTCAACAAAAATATGACCTTACGGTCATCTTTTCGTTGAATGGTGGAGTGTAGGAGATTCGAACTCCTGACCTATTGATTGCGAACCAATCGCTCTACCAACTGAGCTAACACCCCAAGGCTAGGTTTATTATAGCATAGTATAATAGATACATGATTTTGTTCTGTGATTTTGATGGAACTTTGTGCAGGGAAGAAATCCCGGGCGATTTTGAGCGCAATTTGCTAGCAGTGAAGCGTTTTCGTGAGGCTGGCAATTTATTCGTGATTTCGACTGGACGTAGCGTGCCGAGTTTGACGGAGGATTTTCCGGATTTTTGGGATTATATTGACTACGTTGTAGTTGATAACGGCGCGACTTGTCTTGATAGGGACAAAAAGGTGCTTTTTGAGCGTACATTCCCGGAAGCGGTGGCAAAAGAGATTGTCGAGTATGTGAATAATGAATCGGCAGGGCATCACATTGGTTATACCTTCTACAGCAACTGCCGGGATCACGAGGAGCTGTCCGGGGCACAGACCAAGGTGCGCATTTGGTTCGACAGCGACGAATTGATGGAGAGGATGGAAAAGGAGCTTTCGGAGAGATATCCGAATCTGAAGTTCTATACTGGGCACCATGCGGCGTTGGCGCTAATTAACTTTGAGCCAGATGGCGACTTCGTCTGCTTGCTGGACGTCGTTACTGGCAATGCAGGCAAAGAGCGCGCGCTTGAGCGTTTGGCGGTGATGCACAAGGATGAGCACGCGGTTGCGGTTGGTGATGGCAATAATGATATTGCAATGCTCAAAGAGTTTGACGGCTATGTGATGAGTAGCGCGGCATCATTCTTTGTGGATGAATTTGATGAGGGGCATCGTGCCGATTCCGTAGCGGATCTCATCGATAAGTTAATGAGTCAGTTTAGCGCCGAGCAAATGATTGTGATTCGCGATATTGAACGTCAGCTTGGGTGTCGTGTACGAGATTTACCGGCAACCTTTTATTCTGACGGCGCGACGGATGCGACGGTATTCAGTCTTGGCGGAAAGTACCTCGTAAAGATGGCAGATATCGTTACTGTTCGTACGCAAAAAGAGTTTTTGTCGCGCGTGCCGGACGGAGTGTTCCAGAAACTATTGTGCTCAAATGAGAGCTTGAGCTATGAATGCTTTGAGTTTATTGAAGGCGCGCATTTTGATGGTTCACTGATTGAGCCGAAGGATGCCGTGAATCAGATTGAGACAATCGTAAAATCGTACCCGGAGTATCCGCACGATAAATATGGTTTTTTGAATGACGAGAAGGACAGCTGGCGAGAATTCTTGCTCGATGAGATAGATTATGCAAAACGGACGATTATGGATGTTTCTCAGGAGAAGGTGCTTGCGGCAGTAGAAACGATTGGGTTCGTTCGGCCGAAGCAATATTTGATTCACGGAGATTTTGGCACGCATAATTTCTTGCTGTCTGATGGAAAGATTCGCGTGATTGACCCGATGCCGGTGGTAGGGGACAGGTTGTATGATTTCTACTTCGCGATTTTGTCCGACACGGATATTTTTGCGGAACTCGGCATGGATTATTATATGGATTTCTTTGGCGAGTATGAGCCAGAATATAAGAAGGCGCTCCTGATTGTCGCATTGTACGTCCGTATGAGCCGTGCGGCGGTCTATGATGCCGATAACCTCGATAAGTACAAGAAGCTATACGCCGAGATTTGATATAATAATAGAGATGCGATGGCCGAGAATAGGCAATAGCTCGCAAGGCTATTTACGATGGCGTCATGACCATCTCGCATCTCCAGGATTTTGATGATGAACGCAGAACAGTACATAAAGGATGAACTTCGAAAGCTAAAAGAGCCGCTTGGGCTCGAGAAGGCTGACGATGTCGAGGCGCAGATTGTTCAGCTCTTGCTATCGAAGAAGTTTCGCAAGTATTCCGCAAATGAGGCGCTAATTCAGCACGTGAAGGACTCGGTTCATTATTGCGTGAGCCACAATCAGCCGATTAACCTGACATTCCTTCATGGCGCATACAAACTTTGGCGGCTCGATGAGGCGCCGGAGGTGGATTTTGCTGAGCTGTTTTCGCTGATGTATTACACGAAGTATGTGAAGCCGATTTGCGAGATTTATGAGCCGGGCGTTTGGTTTGATTTCTTCGTCGACAACTGGATTGTTGAGATTATGGACCATTATGCGCCAGAAGAGATTGAGGCCTATATTCGCTCTTATCAGGCGACGATTGACTTCTTGAAGGAATACCAGCCGGCGAATTTGAGGATGACGATTACGACGGTCGGGAGCGCTTTTGAATCGCGCGCAGATTTTGATGCAAGGCTCGCCGAGAGCCTAGCGGCGACGCCGATGCCGACGACTTTGGATGAGAAAGATGTCGCGACGATTGAGCTGAATATGCGATTAACCGAAGAGCAGATGAATGATCCGCTATGGCGAGAAAAGTCCGCTCAGCTAGAAAGTGCCTATCTCGCAATAAAGGGCGGCACGGGTTATCACAAAGGCCGCGAGGATAAGATTTTGGTATTTACTCAGCCGTTGCCGTCGGGTACGACGATTCCGCTTGGTACGACGAAGTCTTCGATTGTAAAGTTCTGGGTTGGCGTGGGTGCTCTGAAGCCGGATGGCGATAGCTATAAAATGGTGATTCTTTCGCCGAAACAGCTTGCTGAAACTGAGTGTGTTTTTGAAGATGTAGACCTCGGTCTTCCCGGTAAGAATTTTAAGAAAGTGAGGGTTATTAAATGAGACTCTTTTTGGCAAGCGAAGAATTAGGCGAGCACGCGGATGCTCTTCGGAAAATGGCCGGTGAGGGGCGCAAGGTTCTGTTTATTACGAATGCGCATGACTATTATGAACCGGAGAGACGCGTTGAATATGTGGATAGAAAAAGTCGCTGTTTGATTGATGCGGGGTTTGAGGTGACCGAGCTCGACCTTAGAAATTATTTCGGTAAGGCAGAAGAGCTCAAAGCTTTCGTAGAAGATTATGTGCCAGATGTCGTATTTTCGATTGGCGGTAACGTTTTCTTGCTCAGGACCGCAATGAAATTGAGCGGCATGGACGAGATTATTAAGGAGGGTGTGGCGAATGACTGATTTGTCTATGGCGGCTACAGTGCTGGTTCGATGGTGGCATCGAAAAATATTCGTTACTACGGCCACGACTATTTAGTCCCGGAAGCGGTGCCAGAAATCTATGGCGTCGAGGCGGAGCTTGACGGTCTTGGCTTGTTCGACGAATATATTGTTCCGCATGCCGACGTCGAGAAACATGCTGGGATTACGAAGATGTATAAGGACAAAATCGAGAAAGACGGGAATATCGTTTATACATTGAACCAATCTTCGGTATTTATTGTTGATGGCGATAAGAAGGAATTGTTGCCGTAATAGAGGGGGCTATAAATGGGGGAATTAAAAAATACCCTTGCGGGTAATCTTTGAATGGTGGGTCGCGAGGGGCTCGAACCCCCGACCTCCTCGGTGTAAACGAGGCGCTCTAGCCAACTGAGCTAGCGACCCAACGAGGGAATTATACCACAAAAAAGGTCAGTCGGGAAATCCGGCTGACCTTTTTGAGATTAGCCTAAGCGGCTAATAGGTGCTAGGTGGTTAGGTCAAGAAACGAAGCTTGCGACTTGCTTTATGAGCTTAGTTCTCTCTTGGGGCTGGGCTATTTCTGCGAAGTTGGGGAAATTTCCCGCGAGTGACGCAATTTCTCGTGCTTCCATACTTGCATAAAGAGAGTATATTGCTTCACTTTCGAGCTCGTGAGCCTTTTTGTAACCTAAGAAGTAGGCGCAATCTTTGGGGAATGCATAGCATCCTTTGTTCTTGGCAGTGTCCGTAGAACCGCGGAATACGCGGTATACGACACCCCAAGCGGATGACAGGGCCGTTTCTGATTTTACGCCCGAACGAAGCTTATACTCGTAGATTACTTCGGCGACTTCGTTGAAAGAAACGCCGCGACTAGCTAAATCGATTGCGACAGTTGCAAGCGGGCTCGGCTCCGACTTAGATCCGGATACTGCGACATCGCTAATTTTGGCAACGCCCTCGTAGAGGGTTTCATTGTCAGACTTAGCGAGCGAAGCAATCAGGGGAGACAAAGGCGTATTCGCGAGAATTGTTCTGAAGAACTTCTGTCCGTTGTCGCTACCATATAAGTGGCAGCAGATTTCGTGGCAGGCAAGTTCAACGGCCTTCAGGCCATTAACCTTGCGGCTTTCGGGAATAAAGACAGTCGGAACGCCGATAGCGTTGAAGTCTCGTACGTCGATCGCCGTGCACTTCGGAGTTATTATGATTTTCCACGGGTCAATGCCCAAGTAAAACATAACTCTTCGGAAAAGCTGCTCAAGCCCTTTTGCATCAATTTCGATGCTCGAAAGCTCTGCTTTTTCTTCGTCCGAAAATGTGCTGCCTCCAGTCGTCGACTTAGTGGCTAGTCCGTTTGCTGCGTTGTATGCTTCGACGCTATCCTTCGGAGAAGGGGTGTCGTACTTGTCGCAACAAGCAAGTTTAGTCAACTCGTCGTCGCCTTTAATGATGCCTTGCGCGATTTGCGAAGTAAGCAAGGCGTCCTCGGCGCGTCTTTGCGCTAGCTTGAGGACTACCGAGTCTCCAGCGTTTTCTGCTTCGCAATATTCGAGTAACGTAGCTCTCGCCGTGGCGATTTTGTCAAAATCCTTCGCGGACTTTTCGAGCAAATCTGTGTCATAAACAAACACGGGGTTTGCGCTTGCGGGGAAGGATGTCTTAGCTAAAGTGGATGGAGCTGCTTTTTCTAAAAACAGCGTCTTTGCTTCGCTATGATTGAGCGCAGTCACTAGCTCGACAGGGTTTTTTCTGTTGCTGATAATTGTGGCTGCCTCGACTATTTTCGTTTCATTGTGGTATCTCATCTTATACCACCTCCAATCTGTAAATGTGCAAGTCTGCGCCATTAAAAAATGGGGCAGAACTCGCCGATAATTCTATTATAGCACAGAATGGCCAAAAAGTCAATAGTGACAGAGGGTATTTGGCTACTCGTATCAGGGAAGATGTGGTAAAATATATGGGTATTAATTTAAACGAAAGGGCAGCGATGTCAGAAGAATCACTAGTTATGAAGCAACGTCATACGCTTAGCCATGTTTTGGCTGCAGCGGTAAAGAGGATTTATGCTGGCACAACAACACTTCAGTTTGGTGTTGGCCCGGCGATTGATAATGGTTTTTATTATGATATTGATTTCGGCGGCGTGAAGGTCTCCGATGAAGATTTGAAAAAGATTGAAAAAGAGATGCGCAAAATTATTGCGCAAAAGCAGGAGATGGTCTATAGCGAGAAGTCTCGCGAAGAGGCACTCAAATGGGCAGAGGAGAACGGCCAGAAGTTCAAGGCCGAGCTCATCAACGATTTGCCAGAGGATGAGACGATTTCGTTCTATACGCTTGGCGAATTCGAGGATCTTTGCAAAGGTCCTCACGTAGAGGATACTGGTAAGGTCGGCGCGTTCAAGCTTGATAAGGTTGCTGGCGCTTACTGGCGCGGCGACGAGAAGCGCGAAATGCTCACTCGTATCTATGGTCTCGCCTTTGAAACGCAGGAAGAACTCGACGAATATATCAAGAAACAGGAAGAGGCAAAAGCGCGCGATCATCGCAAGCTTGGCAAGGAACTCGATTTGTTCTGCTTCTCGGATTTGGTCGGCTCTGGTCTTCCAATGTTTACGCCTCGCGGTACGATTCTCCGCGATATTCTCAATGATTTCTCGCAGAGCTATCGCATCAAGGCGGGGTATAAGAAGGTTTGTATTCCGCATATTGCGCTTGTTGACCTCTATAAGACTTCTGGCCACCTTGAGAAATTCCCAGAGATGCTACAGTTCGTCAGCCAGGAATCTGGCGACCACCTCGCGATTAAGCCAGTGAACTGTCCGCATCACTCGCAGATTTACGCTTCGCAGCCACGTTCGTATCGCGATCTTCCGATCAAGTATCTAGAGACGACGATGGTTTATCGCGACGAGCGCAAGGGCGAGCTTGGCGGTCTATCCCGCGTTCGTTCGATTACTCAGGACGACTCGCACGTGTTCTGCACTGAGGACCAGGTTGGTCAGATTTTCGGCGAGTTGATCGCCGCGGCACAGGATTTGTACGGCCGTATTGATATGAAGCTCAAACTCCGCCTCAGCTTCCGCGATGATGGTGATGGTTACACCGGCACGCCAGAGATGTGGCAGAAGGCTGAGAGCGCAATTCAGGCGATGGCTGATGAGCACAAAATTGAATACTTTATCGGTATTGGTGAAGCTGCGATGTATGGTCCAAAAATGGACTTCATGGCAACCGATGCTTTGGGTCGCGAATGGCAGGTAGCAACGGTGCAGCTCGATTACGCAACGCCAACTCGCTTTGGCCTCGAATATACCGATGTCGATGGTAGCAAGAAGACTCCGATCATGATTCACTGCGCATTGCTCGGTGCGATTGAGCGCTTTATGAGCGTGCTTATCGAGCATACGGCTGGCTGGTTCCCATTCTGGATGGCGCCAGAGCAGGTCAGAGTCGTTACTTTGAATGATTCCGTCGCTGATTACGCGAAGAAGATTCAGGACATTCTCGATAATACTGAGCTCGATGAACCGCTCGAACACCGCGCGATTCGCTATACGGTAGATAACCGCAACGAGAGTCTCGGCAAGAAGATTCGCGAGGCGACGAAGATGAAGATTCCTTGCGTCCTTATTGTCGGTCCAAAGGACGCGGAAGCCGGTGAGGTTTCTGTACGCCTTCGTGATTCAGAGGAGAAGGTGAAGCTCGAGAAGCTTGCCGAATATCTACGCAGTTTGTAGTCTAGAAGACGCCCTACGGGGCGTCTTTTTTGTGCTAAAATAAACATAAGTTAAATAGGGAGGTTATAAAATGGATAATTTGGCAGCTGCGCCAGAGCCAGTCGAGACTGTGGATCGTACTGTGCCTGCTGGTATTGTCACGCCGGCTAAGAAGGGCGGCAAGGGCGCCGTGGTACTTGCGATTTTGTTTGCTTTAATCGCGGTTGGTCTAGGTGTTTGGCTAGCAATCGTGCTTCTAAACCCACCAAAGAAGGACAACTGTGAAGTATCTAATAACGAAAATAGCAATCAGGCTACAGAGAATGGCAATAACGATAGTAGCGAAAAGACCGCGAAGAGATTGTATACGGATGCCAGAGGCTTCTCTGATACTGGCCGTTATCTGTTCGCTTCTGACGAATCTATACAGGCCGACGACCTCACGACTAGGAGCTTTTTGGATAAGAAGTTTTATTTGGTAGATTTTGCTAAGTATGGTACCGACGGAATGGTGTCTGAATATGATCTTAAGAGCCTCATCGAGCCTAAATTCAACGAATGGAAAGCAAAGTTCCCGGACACACTAAAGATTCATGACGAAGCAGATCAGAAAAAGTCGGACGTCCTATTCATTGTGACCTACAGCGGATATTACAATAATGGACTCGAGGAGTATGCTGATGACGACAGGTATGTTCCATTAGTCTTATCTTATTCTTTGGGATGGAAGACTAATGGCTCTAGCAAGTATGGTGCAGAGGGGTGTTCCGAGAACGGCCCTGGTTGTGGCGACTATCTTGTCTATATTGATGTCCTTAACCACAAGCTTGCCTATTACTCGAAGATTGATTACTAGGTAATATAAGAGGCGCTATAAATGCGCCTCTTTTTGATGGTAAAATAGATTTATGACCAAAATTTTTGAAGGGTTAAATTCGGCGCAAAAAGAGGCGGTTGAGACTTTGTCTGGACCAGTGCTGATTTTGGCGGGTGCGGGTTCCGGCAAGACGAAGACTTTGACGCATCGCATTGCAAATCTCATTGCGAACGGCGTGCTTCCGGGTGAAATTTTGGCACTGACTTTTACGAATAAGGCGGCGCGCGAGATGCGCGAGCGCTTGGCGCGGTTACTAGATAGGGGAAATAGCTTTAATTTTATGCCTTGGATGGGGACTTTTCATGCGATTTGCGTAAAAATTTTGCGCATCGAGGCAGAGAATGTCGGGCTCGATAAGAACTTTGTAATTTACGATACTGATGACCGTTTGGCGCTCATAAAACGCGCAATGAAAGCGCTTGATATTAGCGATAAGCACGTGAAGCCGAAGGCGGCCGAGGCAGCGATTTCGAAAGCAAAGAACGAGGGCAAAGATCCGGACGAGATGATGGCTGACGCTTATTATCCGAACCAGCGCGATATCGCGGCAATTTATGAAAAATATGAAGATATGCGTAAAGATGCCGATGCGGTTGACTTCGATGATCTTTTGCTCTATGTAGCACGGATGCTAAAAACGCGCAAAGATATCTGCGAAAAGTGGAGTAAGCGCTTCCGTCATATCTTGATTGATGAGTATCAGGATACGAACCATATTCAGTACCAGATTGTCAAAATGCTTGTGAATGACGAATGTAATATATGCTGCGTTGGCGACGACTGGCAGTCGATTTATTCGTGGCGCGGAGCAGATTTTACGAATATTCTCAACTTCGAGCGGGATTTTCCTGGCGCGAAGGTGATAAAACTCGAGCAGAATTATCGTTCGACGCAGAATATTCTCGATGCGGCGCAGAAGGTGATTACGAAGAACGTCCAGCGCAGTGACAAGGTGCTGTTTACGGATGCCGGGAAGGGCGATCCGGTCACAGTGCACCAGGCGCGCGACGAGCAGGATGAGGCGAGATTTGTCGCTTCGACTATCCGCAAAATGAATCGTCCACTGTCGGATTTTGCTGTGCTTTATCGCACAAATGCGCAATCGCAGGTTTTTGAAAAAGCGTTCATGGATTATCGCTTGCCGTACAAGTTGGTCGGTGGCGTGCGTTTCTACGATCGTAAGGAAATTAAGGATATCGTGGCGTATTTGCATTTGATCGTTAACCCGCGCGATATTATTTCGCTTACGCGCGTTATAAATGTGCCGACGCGTGGAATCGGCGAGAAGTCAGTTCAGAGAATTCTCGAGGGCGACATTGCCGGGCTAACTGCGAAGACAGCGGCGGCATATGAAAAGTTTGCGAAAATTATGGCCGAGCTCCGCGAAAAGAACGCGAATGGCGCAAACCCAGCAGATATTATAGAAGAATTAGTGCGCAGAATCGACTATCGTGGGTATTTGAATGATGGCGATAAGCTAAAGGCCGAGGAGCGTAACGAAAACGTTACGGCTTTGATTGGTGAGGCCGGCACGTACGAGACGCTTGACGACTTCTTGGCGGATGCGGCGCTCATGTCGTCTTCGGATGAGGAGGCTGGGAAGGACGCCGTGACGCTGATGACGCTTCATGCGGCAAAGGGCCTCGAATTCCCAGTGGTATTTTTGGTAGGCCTAGAGGAAGGTTTGCTGCCCCACGTTCGTTCGATGGATGAATCGGCGGAAGATGTCGAGGAGGAGCGCCGTTTGACCTATGTCGGCATGACGAGGGCAATGCAGGACTTGTTCTTGAGCTTTGCAAACTCGCGCTTTATGTTCGGCGGACGAAACTATAATTTCCCGTCGAGATTTTTGACTGATCTCGGCTACAATCCGTACGGAACGCGCGATTTGGACGGCGACGGATTCAATGACGATGATGATGATTTTGGGGCAGACGATCCATTTCCGGACGATTTACCCGTTTATGATTGACCTCTGTAAGCATTTGTGGTAAAATTATTCCAATATTAGCTCAGCAGAAGGCGGCTCTAACAGAGAGTTTATCGAGCTTCTGCTTTAACCAAAGGAGTGTTCATGCGAGAATACGAATTAACCGTGCTCATTCATCCTGATTTGGAGATGAATCTCGAGCCGGCAACCGACAAGATCAAAGCTTTGATCGAAGGCAACGGTGGCAAGATTGTCAAAGAAGCCAACGAAGGCAAGAAGCGCCTTGCTTACTCTATCAAGGGTCAAGATTTCGCGGTTTACTACTATTACGAATTGGAACTTCCTGCCGCAGCACCAGCGAAGATTTCTTCGGTACTCAATATTACCGACGAAGCCATCCGCTATTTGCTCGTAGCAAAGGATCCACGTCGTGAGAAGCTCATGGCAAAACGCCAAGAGCGCAAAGCGCAAGAAGATAAAGAGGAGGAATAACAACAATGGCGCGAGGTTTTAGCAAAGTTATAATTGTGGGCAACATTACGCGTGATCCAGAATTACGCACTACGCCAAGTGGCACGCAGGTTTGCGGCTTCTCGGTTGCAGTCAATCGCAATTACAAGGATAACTCTGGAGAGCAGAAAGAGAATGTTTCGTTCTTTGACTGTTCTGCTTGGGGCAAATCCGGCGAGATTATCGCGCAATATGCCAAAAAAGGTAGCGGTATCTTAGTCTCTGGCCGTCTTGAACAGCGCAGCTGGGAAGACAAGGAAGGCCAGAAGCGCTCCCGCGTCGAAATCGTGGTCGAAGACTTCAATTTCGTCGGTGGCGCAAATGGTGACGGCGGTAACGGTGGCGGCAGCAAGAGTTCTGCGGCTTCCAGTGACGTCGCTCCAGATGATATCAGCGAAGAACCAATTGATTTAAGTGATATTCCATTCTAAGAAAGGGAAAAATGAAGAGATACAAGAATGATCCAGATATGTATTTCGACTATCGCGATGTAAAGACTTTGCAGCGCTATGTCGATGCATACGGCCGCATTGAGCCAATCAGCAAGACTGGTCTTTCGGCAAAGCAGCAGCGCCAACTCGCTGTCGCAGTTAAGCGCGCACGCCATCTAGCATTAATGCCATTTGTCGCAGCAGCATAATAGAGGTCTGACATGTACGGACCAACCGATTTAAAGAAAAATACCCTCATCACCCTTGACGGTCAGCCATACAAGGTTGTTGAGTATTCCCAGAAAGTTATGGGTCGCGGTGGTAGCATCGTGAACGTAAAGGTCAAGAATCTCATGACCGGCGCGCTTCTTCCAAAGACCTTCAAGGGTCAGGAAAAGATTGAGCCAGCTGAGGTCACGAACCAGACCGTTCAGTACCTCTATAACGATGGCGAAAAGTTCTATTTCATGGATCCTACTACCTTTGAGCAGTACGAGCTCGCAGCCGATATGGTTGGTGACGCAAAAGACTTCCTCAAAGAGGGTTCTGAAGCAGAAATCCAGTTCTACAACGAGCTCCCAATCAACCTAAATCTTCCAAAGAATGTTTGGTTGACGGTTGAATACACCGAAAATGCAGTGAAGGGCGATACTTCGACCTCCATTGTTAAGGATGCAAAGCTCGAGACTGGCGTAGTCGTTAAGGTGCCAGCATTCATCAAGAATGGCGACGTAGTTTCGATTGATACTGAAACTTACGCGTATCGCGAACGTCAGAAATAAGATGAATAAACAGGGGAAAACTAGTGATGGCCAGGATAAAGTCCTGGTCATTATTGGTCCCACGGGGTCGGGCAAGACGGGACTAGCAATAGACGTTGCGCTGGAATTAACGCGCAGACGTGGTTTTTTGCCGCCCGAAACGGCTGCAGAGGTGATTTCGGCCGATTCTAGGGCAATCTATAGAGATATGAATATCGGAACAGCGAAACCAACACCAGAAGAGATGCAAGGGGTACCGCATTTTGGTATTGATTTGGTTGGTCCAAACGAACGCTTTACGGTTGCTGATTTTAAGGCCTATGCTGAACAAAAAATTAAAGAAATTCGAGAGCGTGGCCATTTGCCAATAATTGCTGGCGGAACAGGGTTGTACGTGGACGCGTTGATATATAATTATTCATTTTCGGAAAAAGCGAAAAAAAGTTATTCAGACCGCGACGAGATGTGTTCGGACTTTCTCGTAATTGGTATTGACTGGCCGCGCGACGAGCTTCGCAAGCGTTTGAGGCTCAGGGCGGAGAAAATGTTCGAGCCGGCGATCATCGATGAGTACAAGAAAGTTGCTGCTGAGTATAGTTGGGATTCGCAGGCAATGAAGTCTAATATTTACCCAATAGTTCGCGATATGGTCGACGGAAAGATTACTCGCGAAGAAGCGATTGAGTTATTCATTCTTGATGATTGGCATCTCGCAAAAAGGCAACTCACTTGGTTTAAACGTAATCCGAATATTATATGGCTGCCGCTATCGGAGGCAAAAGACTATATTTTGCGCGAGCTCGCTTAATATATTTAGTCGTTTTGTGCTAAAATTATACTAAATATGAACAAAGGGATGGTAATGCAACTAGATAAATTGTTCGGTTCGAAGACAAGAGCGAAGCTACTCGGGCTTTTCTTCGATAACCCAGAAAAATCTTATTATGTACGCGAAATTACGCGTGTTATTGAGGAACAAATTAACTCAGTTCGCCGCGAATTAAACAATTTGTCCTCACTCGGTTTAGTAAAAACTGAGAATTATGAAAATAAAGTATACTATTCGGCCGACATGAAACATCCTTTTGCTCGTCCGATGACCGAAATTTTTGCTCGCTCTAGCGGCAAAAAGAGCATTACCGAAGGTGGTCGTACAGCCAAGAACGAGGCTCCTTCCGTTTGGGAAGAATATGTCCGCCCAGTTGCAAATCTTGTAGCAGGTCTTATCGTTACTAACCGCATTCCTGGCCAAGATGGCCTCGATCTCTTGATTATTGGCGATGACCGTACTCATAAGCTTACGAAATGGGCTGAGGTCGTTGAGAAGCGTATGGGCAAACCGCTCAACTATGCTATTATGAGCCGCGAAGATTATATTTATCGCAAGAGTGTGCGTGATAAGTTCCTCTCGGATGTGATGTCTCTCCAGATTAGCGAAAAATATGATCCAGATAGGATATTATAGGGTAAGCAGAAATAGGAGGTAAAAATGTTTGAATTAGAGCTAAAAAACCCTGAAGAATTAATTATTCACGACAAGGACAAGAATGTTGCGATTAATATCGCCGAGTCTACTATCAAAGCCGATCTTCGCGTCGGTTCGATTGGCGGCGCTGGCGAATTTGAGATTGGCGACCTAGCCATCTCGGCAAAGCCATTGATTGATGGCGGTATTATGTATCGTGTCGTCGTCGAGGGCGTTAAAGTTGGTCTCGTCGGTAGTACTGCGAAGATTGAAGATCTCGACGAGCTTGGCCCAATTGACATTCTTGGTACCAGCAACGCGAAGTTCGTCCCTGTTGTTGAGCCAAAGGCTGTAATCCCAATGGGCAATATGGATTTTGCAGAAGTGAAGGGTTCAGTCAAGACTGATCGCAAGGTGAAGGTCAAAGCTTCTTCGCTCCCAGCCACGCTCGAAGTCTGGAAGATGGACTAATAATGAATACGACCCTTCGGGGTCGTATTTTGATGGTGGATTTTATTGACTGTTTACGCTTTATGGGGTATAATAGATAACAGTTTTTAATTAATAGTAAAGAGAACAGATATGGCAATTTGTGAAATTACCGGTAAAGGCAAGATGTATGGCCACAATGTGAGCTTTTCTCAGCATAAGACTCGCAAGGTGTTCAAGCCTAACGTTCAGAAGCGCACTTTCGTGATCGATGGTCAGAAAGTCAAACTTAATGTTTCGACTTCCGCCCTCAGAACACTTAAGAAAAAAGGTCTTTTGAAGTAAAAAATACGCTCCGAAAGGGGCGTATTTTTGTATTTTGCCTAGCATACGCGGCTAGATGCCAATTTGGCACAAATTAGCCAGTTGTCCTGGCGTAATTTTAGCCATTCTGGCCAGCAACTGTATATCTTCTAAAAAATATGCGCCATCATGTCCAATTGGCGCATATTTTGTCTAGTTTCTGGGTCCTAGCGACGTTTGCGTGCTAGGAAGAACAGCGTGCCAGCGGCAGCTACGGCACCGGAGAGAACGGTAACGAA